>JADGNT010000101.1 GCA_017883345.1 Candidatus Solibacter sp.
GGCAAGCCGACGACTGCGCGGTCCGGATCGCTTACTCTCGGGCAGTCATGGAGGAGCTTAGCCTGGCCGCGACCGATGGCTTCAATCGACTGGCGCATGGGGGCGTTGAGATTGGCGGCGTTCTGTTTGGCGTCCGCGATCCCGATGCGGTGAAGATCCTGGCGCACAGAGCGCTCGCTTGCGAATATGCGTTTGGTCCTTCCTGGATGCTCTCGGACAACGACCGGTGCGCGCTTGAGGATTTGCTGGCCTCGCCCAATACCGATAGCAACCTTTCCGGGATGCAGCCGGTCGGCTGGTATATTTCGCATACCCGTTCCGAGATTGTGCTCTCCGAAAGAGACCTTCAGTTATTTCAACAGTATTTTCCCGAACTCTGGCAAATCGCGCTGGTGCTGCGCCCGCACCGTTTCGACCCCGTCCGCGCCGGCTTCTTTTTTCGCGATCCGGATGGATCGATGCAAGCGGCATTTTCGCAGCATGAGTTCGTCATCGAACCGGGGGGCAGCAAGCCAGGCATGCATTTGCCCGGTGATCGCGCGCCGGCGGACACCGCGCCCGCTGCGGCGGATCCCAGGGTTTCGGAACCAGCGCTGCTCGAACGGGATCCGCAGCCGTCGGCCATCTCTCACAATCCGCGGAGTGGGCCGGAACCACGTCCTTCTGCGGCGCCACGGGTTGCTTCCAGCTCTTCGCTACGACGATGGGCCTGGAACGCCGCGGCGATCGCCGTGGCGTTGGCCGGGGTCCTGTTCTGGATCGGCAGGTCGCGTGACTCGGCGGGCCTGTCCCTGCGCGAGCTGGATGCGGGGCGCCAACTGCGAATCGATTGGGACCACAATTCCCGTGTCATCCAACAGAGCGAGAGGGGAGCGCTCGAAATCGAGGATGGATCGCTCAGGCTGCACAACGAACTGTCTCCGGATTTCCTCCGCACCGGCAGCGTTACCTACCTGCGGACTAGCGGCAATGTGCTGGTGCGTTTGGTGGTGCGCGGCGCGGGTCAAAGCACGTTCACCGAAATACGGCGGTTCCTCGGGCCGCCCGTGGCCAAAGCCGCTCCAATCTACGCCGGCTCCGCCAATCGGTCCGCGAAAAACGACGGGACCGATGCCGCGCCGGTGCGGCGGGAACGAGAGCAGGAAGTCCAGCATGGGGAGCCGGTGGAGGACCCGTCGAACCGTACGCCGCGGGACGTGCGCGTCCAGAGCGAAATTGCTCGCCAGACATCTGCTGCTTCCGCACCCGAGCGGCGGCGGCTTGTACTGCCACCCGCCAGTGTTCCGCGCCTCGCGGAACCTCTGCTTCCGGCGCCTCCTGTGATCGAGGCGAACACTGCGGCGGCGATGGCGACATTCCCCACGCGGCTGACCGCGCCTGCACCACTGAACCCTGCTGATCAAGGTCCCTCGGCCGGAACAGTTATTTGGACCGGTAAACTCGCCAAGAGCGGCACCCTTCAGATTTTCGGCGATCGCGCGTCGCAAGGGCACATTACCGGAGGTTTGCCCGGCGCGCCCGTCCGCGTGCAGGTCTTTCCATCTGAACTGACCCAGGAAGGCTTGCGCATCTTCACCGCGGACCCCGGGTCGGTCAGCGCTCCCGAGGCGCCTGGAGCGCAAAACGGCTGGAACCGGACCGTCTATGTTTTGAATCCCAGGAGGGCGGGTGAGATCAGCATCCTGGAAACTCCAGGGCAGCAGAATGCCTGGAATCGGCTTATCCTGCGCGCTGAACGCGGCGACCACTCGATCATTGTTCTTCGCTGGGAGCGGGTTCCCGCGGAGTCCGCGCTTCACGCCGCGGGCAATCGATAGCCGGAAGACCTTTCCGCCTCCCAGCGCTTCACAATTCTCGCCCGGCTGGTTTTGGACGGAAATTCCCGCCTGGCTTTGACCCTCTGCGCCGCTTCGATATCGGGCGTTGCATCCCACGCCTTTGCCACGGCGCGGATCCGAATCCAGCAGATCACGCCATCCATCCGCGGTCGCCTGTCGGGGGGCGCGGCATTTGCTGGGAATACTTGGGCATGCTCACCGTGCCGCGGAGCCGGTTGAGGGCTTGCGACATCTGATCCACCTGGTCGTCGTACTTCCCACTAGGAAAAATCGAGCACTCCTCGACGAAGGCCTGCACCCAAGGGCGAGCTTCGCCCACTCCCGTCTCGCAGGCGGAGAGCACCATGAGCTGGGTGCCCTACAGATCCAAATCCGCGATCTCCAGCGCAGTCATGGCGCCATCACAATGGTTGGCCCCGGCAAGTTGTCCCGGTACAGGCGGCAGCACAGCCGAGTACACCGTGGAGCGTATCGGGCACAGCCCGGCGACCGAGTCCCTTTTGCCTTCCACTACTCAGGCTCCCGGCGAGCCTTCTTGCGATTGCGTTTACGGGCCAAGGCCTGTTTGACGCGGAGTTTCTGTCCTGGCTTCAAATAGAAGGAGTGCCTTTTGACTTCCCCGATGATGTTCTCCTGCACAACCTGTCTCTTGAAGCGGCGGAGCGCGTTCTCCACGGTCTCGCCTTCTTGGAGCCTTACCTCAGCCAAATGGCACCCCCATCCCGCCCCGATTCTTCCGATGGCATCACACGGCCTCTTCCGGCGTCGGAGCCGTCTCGCCTCGAGCCAGCTTTTCCGTCAGCTCCTTGCCGGGCTTGAAGCTTGCATCCCGTTTTGCGGCGATGGTGATGGTCTCCCCGGTGCGAGGGTTGCGGCCTTGGCGCTCCTTCCTCTCTTTCACCACGAAGCTGCCAAATCCGCGTAGGTCTACCCGTTCGTTTGCTCGGAGCGCCTCCGCAATCAGGTCCAGAACAGAGTCCACTGCGACTGCAGCCTCGGCCTTCCCCAATTCAGTCTTGGCCGCGACCTTCTCAATCAATTGCTGTTTTGTCATCCTGTTTGAGTTTAGCGGTTTCTGTGGTGAAGCATCTTTGGTGTTGCTGATCGCGGCGAGCAGGCCGCCGCGATTCGTTGGCGGAGGCAACGTGGAGGAAGCGGAAATGCGTCTCATGTCCTGTGACTGGTGAAAGCTTTCTTAGGTCACGTCTGGCGGTTCATCAGAAACTGAAGAAGGATTCCTACCTCCGAGCAAACAGATAACGACGTATGAAATAGCCCTTTACGCCCGCTTGTGACTGGGAGTACACTGATCCCTGACGCTCTCGCTGCCGAAATTCGCCGGATCGCATTTCGTCCGCCGGGTGCGCGGCGATCTGGAGAAAATGTCACGGGAGAGAAGATCCATGCTGAGTCGGCTCGTTTTCGCGTTAATGATCCCTGTGACCGGATTTGCCGGTGTCATTTACAACCTGGCCTCACCCGCCGGGCCTACTTCTTTTCAATACACATCAGCGGACTTCATTGCATCGCCCCAACTTTCCCTACCTGCGGAACTGTTAGACTTTTGGGCTCTCCGCAGGAATTTGTAAAAGAGGGCCATTTTACGCGACTTTCTTCACTTTGGGCACCATCCTGGGAGGTCGCGTCGGCGTGGCGGCGCGGTTCCGGCAACCGCAGCCCACCCTGGTAGCCACACAACCCGCCCCCCCCCCACATTTCCCTGAGAACTCCCCCCGCGCCCCCGCACTACCAGTATCTCTAACGTAATATGCGCTTCCCCATCCTCTTCGCCATCGCGGCGATGCTCGCGTCCGCCCAGCCGCGCGATGCCGCCTTCCAGGCCTCGGACCGCGCCTACACCGCCCTGCGCGCGCGCGATTACGATGTCGCGGTGCCCGCCTTTCTCGCCGCCATACAGGCCGCTCCCGCCCGGGCGGACATCCGCAAGGACTTGGCCTACACGCTGCTCAAGATCGGCGAGCCCACCCTGGCGCGCGACCAGTTTCGGGAGGCCATGCGGCTCGACCCGGCCGACGCCACGGCCGCGTTGGAGTACGCATTTCTGTGCTACGAAACCAAGCTGCAGGCCGAGGCGCGCCGCGTCTTCGACCGCCTGCGGCGCACCGGGAACGCCACCGCCGAGCAGGCCTTCCACAATATCGACGACCCGCTGGCGGCCGGGATCGCACGATGGCAGCGCGCCATCCTGCTCGGCGGCGATAACTTCAGCGGGCATTTCGAACTCGCCACCCTGGCCGAACAGCGCGACGAACTGGCGCTCGCCGCCACGCATTTCGAACGCGCCTGGCGCCTGCTCCCCGACCGGCGCACCGTACTGGTGGATCTGGGCCGCGTCTGGCTGGCCATGGGGCGCACCGGCGACGCCACTTCCGCGCTGCTGGCCGCCTCCCAGGGGGGCGAACCGCGCGCCGCCGAAATGGCCCGCGAACTCCTGCCGGCGCGCTACCCGTTCGTCAGCGAGTTCCGGCAGGCGCTGGCGCTGGACCCGGCCAATCACGATCTGCGCCGCGAACTGGGCTACCTGCTGTTGCGCATGGGCCGCGAAAGCGAGGCCGAGGACGAATTTCGCATCCTGGCCCAGAACGCGCCGGACGATCTGCTTTCCGCCACCCAACTGGGCTTTCTGCTCTACGCGCGCGGCGAGAAGATCCTCGCCATGCCGTTGTTCGACCGCGTGCTCGCCGGCAAGGACGACGATCTCGCCAACCGCGTCCGCGCCGTTCTGCGAATGCCGCAGGTGCTGCGCCAGCGTGCCTCCACCGCCCCCCTATCCATCGACGCAAAAATCATGGCCGAGCGCAGCATCAAGGCCGGGTATATGAAGGATGCGTTGAAGTACCTCGAAGCCGCGCACGAGAGCGACCCGGGCGATTTCGACATCATGCGGAAGCTGGCCTGGACCAACAACATCCTGCACCGCGATGCCGTGGCGTTTCGCTGGTTCGATCTCGCGCGGCGCAGTCCCGACCCCACCATCGCCGCCGACGCCGGGCTGGGGTTCCACAATCTCTATGCCGCGGCGCAGCGCTTCCGGACTACCGCCTGGCTGTTTCCCATCTTTTCCACGCGCTGGCACGATTTGTTCGCCTACGGCCAAGTCAAGACCGAAATCAACCTGGGATTTCCGGTGCGCCCCTACATCAGCATGCGCTTCGTGGGCGATACCCGCCGCACCATCGGCGCGGCCAGCCCGCTGTATCTTTCGGAAAGCTCCTTCATCCTCGCCGTCGGGGCGGCTACCCAGCCGTGGCACGGCATCACCGCCTGGGGCGAGGCCGGCAGCGCCATCAGCTACCTGAAGGGCCACATGTTGCCGGATTACCGCGGCGGCATATCGGTGACGCGCGGGCTGCATCGCGAGGGTAGCGCGTGGTTGGCCGAGGCCACCCTGGATGCGCTCTACGTGAGCCGTTTCGATCGCGATTTTCTGGCCTACACGCAATCCCGAGCCGGCTACGATTTCGGCCCGGTTCAGCTCCACTGGAACGGCAACGTCACCATCGACGCCAAACGCCAGGATTGGGCGAATTTCGTGGAGACGGGGCCCGGATTGCGGGTTCCAGTGGCGCAATCCATGTACCTGACGTTCAACCTGCTGCGCGGCGCGTATCTGATCGACAACCCATCGCGCCGTGGGACCTTTAACGACCTTCGCGCCGGATTCTGGTATGCGTTCACTCGGTAGCAATCACTCCCTAACGGTCGTGGCTCGGATGGCGTCGTTGATGCTACGAGACTTCGCAGCAGAGCCGCGACAATCAGAGCCGCGACCGTTAGGGAGCGATCTTCGAGTCTTGCGCCAGATCCTCGCTAGCTTCGTGGTCTTTGCCTGCGCAGCCTGGGCCGCCGATCTGCCCTACTTCAGCGTGCTTTCCGATGACGCGGGCGCGTGGCCGGAGATCCTCGGGTCCATCGGACTCCAGCGCCAGCCCGCCGGTGTGTCGCGGATCTTCGTGGCGCGCACGGGGGCCGCGGCCAGCGTCGAATGGTTCGCCCGCGTGGAGCGCGGCGCCGTTCTGATCCTCGAAGGCGAGTCCTCGCTGGCCGACCTCTTCGGCTTCCGGCGTTCCCGGAAGGACCCGGTGCGGGTGCAGAGCCTGAGCGATGTGCACCATCCTACGCTGCCCATCGTCTGGGAGAAGGGGCTCGAGTTACCCGTGTTTGAGATCCCCGAAGGCGCCCAGGTGTTCGCCCGCGAACGCTGGAGCGGCGCGCCCATGACGGCCGGCCTGAAGCTCGGCTCGGGCGCCATTCTTTGGGTGGCCGCGCCGCCCGGCGAGCGCGGATACGAACGCTTTCCTTATCTGCTGAACGCTCTCGCCGATCTCGGCCTGGACCCGCCCTTCCGCTCCAACCGTCTTTGGGCCTTCTTCGATTCCGCCTACCGCACGCGGGTGGACGTGGACTACTTCGCCACGCGCTGGCGCAAGGCGGGGATCGCCGCCCTGCACGTCGCCGCCTGGCACAACTTCGAGCCCGAACCGGAAGGCGACGCCTACCTGAAGAAGCTGATTGAGGCCTGCCATCGCGAGGGTATCCTGGTTTACGCCTGGTTTGAACTGCCGCACGTCAGCGAGAAGTTCTGGGCCGATCATCCCGCCTGGCGCGAGCAGACCGCGGTGCTGCAGGACGCGCAACTGGACTGGCGCAAGCTGATGAATCTGACCAACCGCGAGTGCTTCCGCGCGGTCAGCGCCGGCGTGCGCGCGCTGGTCGGCCGCTTCGATTGGGATGGCGTCAATCTGGCCGAGCTCTACTTCGAGTCGCTGGAGGGAATGGCCAACCCGAGCCGCTTCACGCCCATGAACGCGGACGTGCGCGCGCTGTTCCAGCAGGAGGCGGGCTTCGACCCGCGGGAACTGTTCGGCACGCGTGCCGACGAGGCGTCGCGCCGCATGTTTTTGGATTTCCGCGCTGGGTTGGCTCGCCGCATGCAGGAGGAGTGGCTCGCCGAACTGGATATCTCGCGCCGCGCCAAGCCGGATCTGGATCTGGTGCTGACCCACGTGGACGACCGTTTTGACACCGGTATGCGCGATTCCATCGGCGCCGATGCCGCGCGCGTGCTGCCGCTATTGGACACGCGCAGCTTCACCTTCCTGATCGAGGACCCGGCCACGGTGTGGCACCTCGGTCCCGAACGCTATCCCGCCATCGCCGAGCGCTACCGGGCCCTGACGCCGCACAAGGACAAACTCGCCATCGACCTGAATATCGTGGAGCGCTACCAGAACGTCTACCCGACCAAACAGCAGACCGGCACCGAGCTATTCCAGTTGGTGCACCGCGCGGCCGGCAGTTTCGCCCGGGTGGCGCTGTATTTTGAGAATTCGCTGCTGCCGCCGGATCTCAAGCTGCTGGCCTCGGCCGCGGCAGCGGTCTCGCGCATCGAACATATGGGGCCGAAGACGGTGATCGATTCCGCGGCCGGCGTGGGCATCCCATGGAAGGGCGGCGCGAAGGTGGATGGGGAACTCTGGCCCGCGCAGGATGACGAAACCCTCTGGCTGCCCGCCGGTCCGCACGCCATCGAGCCGGCCCCGCAGGCCGCCGGTCCGCGGTTGGTGCACTTGAACGGCGATTTGAAAGCCGCCCGGGCGGTCGACGCCAAGACCCTTGAATTCACTTACCAATCGGCCTCGCGCGCGATCGCGATCTTCAGCCGGGCGCCCGTGAAACTGAGAATCGACGGGGTGGACGAGGCGCCCCAGTTGGCCGGTCCGGCGACGCTCCTGCTGCCCCGCGGTCAGCATGTCGTGACATTGGCCACCGACTGAGCTAGGATTACGAATGATAAATGACAGATGTTGCGTTGCAGCCGACGCCGGAGATTCCGGATAAGCTGTACTTCAAAATCGGCGAAGTAAGCGAACTCCTGGGAGTGGAGGCTTACGTATTGCGGTACTGGGAGACCGAGTTCCCCGTGCTCTCGCCGAAGAAGTCCGGTACCGGCCACCGCCTGTACCGCCGCAAGGACGTGGAGCTGCTGCTGCGCATCAAGCACCTGCTCTACGATAAGCGCTTCACCATCGAAGGCGCCCGCCAGAGCCTGCACAGCGAAGCGCGCGCGCCCAAACCGGCGCGGGCGCCCAAGCGGGTTCAGGCGAATCTCTTTGCGGAGGACCCGTTACCCGATATCCGCCGGGAGCTTCAGGAAATCCTACAACTACTTAAGTAGTAGTTAGGCTTCCCCCATGATCGTATCGTAGATGCGGTCCAGGTCTTCGGCGGAATAGTATTCGATCTCGATCTTCCCGCGTCCGCGAGCGCCTTCCTTGACATGGATCCGCGTACCCAGTTTTCGCTCCATTTCCTGGATGGCCGCTTTGACGTTGGGATCGATCTTGACCTCATCGACGTGCTTGGGCGTCTTCCCGGCGGTCATCTTGGCGCAGGTCTGTTCGATGTGGCGGACCGACCAACCGCCCTCGATGGCGCGCTCGGAGACTTCGCGCTGCAGGTCGCCGTTGGGCAGGCTGAGCAGGCAGCGTCCGTGACCGGCGGTGAGTTTGCCCTCGGAGATGAGTTGCTGGATGTCCGGCGGGAGTTGGAGCAAGCGCATCAGGTTGATGATTGTGGTGCGGTCTTTGCCGGTGCGCAGTCCGATCTGTTCGGCATTCAGGTTGAGTTCGGCCGACATGCGGGCGAAGGCGCTGGCCGCCTCCATCGGGTTGAGATCTTCCCGCTGGATGTTCTCGATCAGCGTGATCTCGAGCAGGCGGTCGTCGGGGATTTCGCGGACTACCACGGGAACCAGGGCAATGCCGGCGAGTTTGGCGGCGCGCAACCTTCGTTCTCCCGCCACCAATTGGTAGTGGCCGTTGACGAAGCGGACTACCAGGGGTTGGATAATTCCGTTGGCGCGAATCGATTGAGCCAGTTCCTGGAGCCGGTCGTCCTGGAAGACGCGCCGGGGCTGAAGCGGATTCGGCTGAATGTCGTCGATCGGGATGGTCAGGGAAGACTCGCGAAGCTCGGCGGGCGCGGGGGGAATGGGCGCGGGCGGCTGGATGTGGGTACGGGTGGGCAGGAGCGCCCCCATACCTTTACCGAGCGCTCTGCGCGGATGTTCGGGTTTGCTCATGGTCGAGAATCTCTTTGGCGAGTTTGATATAGCTTTCCGCCCCCTTGGATCGGGGGTCATATGTCAGGATGGGTTTGCCGAAGCTGGGCGCTTCGGCCAGACGTATGCTGCGGGGGATGATGGTCCGGAATACTTCATCTTTGAAGAAGTCGCGGAGGTCGGCGGCCACCTGACGGGTGAGGTTGGTCCGGTCGTCGTACATGGTGAGGAGGATACCTTCGATGGCCAGGGGGTGCTGGAAGGATTCGCGAATCCGGTCGATGGTGTCCATGAGTTCGGAGACGCCTTCCAGGGCGAAGAATTCGCACTGGATGGGTACGAGGACGGAATCGGCGGCGATTAACGCATTGAGGGTGAGGAGATCGAGAGCAGGGGGGCAATCGATCAGAATGAACTGGTAGGCGTCGCGGATCTCGGCCAGGCGTTCGCGGAGGCGGTACTCGCGGTTGGGGATGTCGATGAGCTCCAAGTTGGATCCGACCAGGTTTTTGTCGGCGGTGATGATGTCGAGGCCTTCGAAGCTGGTGGAGCGGATGGCGTCCTTGGCGTGGGTGTCACCGAGGAGGACGTGGTAGAGGCTGGGTATGGCCGGTTCTTTGGAGACGCCGAGGCCGCTGGTGGCGTTGCCTTGGGGGTCGGAATCGACCACCAGGACGCGGATATCGTTGGCGGCGAGCGCTGCGGCGAGGTTGATGGCGGTCGTGGTTTTCCCGACGCCGCCCTTTTGGTTGGCAATAGCGAAGACTCTGCTCAAGCGTTCAGACTAACATGCTGTTTCACGTGAAACAAAATCGGTGGTTCATGTGAAACGGGAAGTGGGCTGTTTCACGTGAAACAAGCAAGAATGCCCGCACGAATGCAGGCATGGCAGCCTAAAAGGCTACGCTACGGGGTGGGTCAGGCTTAGGTAACAGTCCAAAACAGCGACCGCCGCCGGCGTAACACCCGGTATCCGCCCAGCCTGACCCAGGGTGGAGGGCCTCACCCGCTCCAGTTTGTCCTGCACCTCGCGAGAAAGCCCAGGGATGCCCAGGAACCCGAAGTCCGCCGGGATGGGGCGCCGCTCGGCATTCTTCATCCGCTCCATCTGCCGCTCCTGCTGCTGAATGTAGCCGCCGTACTTGATCTCGGTCTCGATGGTCGTCAACAGTCCCCGGACCGGCGATTCGCCCAGAACTTCCTCAATCCAGGGCGCAATTTCCCCGATCGACGCCTCCGTGCGCTTCAACCACTGCCCGTTGCGATGCTTCTCCAACGCCAGGGTCAACCGCTCCCGCTGGCGCTGCTTCCGGGTAAACACCTCCCACCGGTCGTCGCCCACCAACCCGGCGCGCCTCCCCAAAGGCGTCAGGCGGGTATCCGCATTGTCGATCCGCAGGTGCAACCGGAACTCCGCCCGCGAAGTGAACATACGGTACGGCTCGTC
>JADGNT010000798.1 GCA_017883345.1 Candidatus Solibacter sp.
ACGATCCCCGTCACCGCGGCCCACATGGGAACGGTGGCGGGCAGGGAACTGAAGACCAGGCGCGCGATCAACGAGATCGCCCAGCCGAACATGATGCCGATGATGCCGCCGATCCCGGTGAGGGCCGCGGCCTCAATCAGAAACTGCACCAGAATATCGAACTTCCTGGCGCCCAGCGCCTTGCGGATGCCGATCTCGTAGGTGCGCTCGGTCACCGAAACCAGCATGATGTTCATCACGCCGATGCCGCCCACCAGCAGTCCGATGGAACTGAGCACCACCATCACCAGGAACGTCATGGCGGTAATCTGGCGGAAGTCCGACACCATCTGCTCGGCGGTGGAAAGCGCAAAGGTGTCGGGTTTGTCGTAGGGCACGCGCCGGTCGATGCGCAGCACGGTGCGGACTTCGTCCAGCGCCTGCGGCAGCCGCCCGTTGATGGCGGTGACCACGATGGCGTTCTCGCGCGCGTTGGGGTACATCTTCTGCATGGCGCCATAGGGCAGCAGGACGCGGCTGTCGGTATCGCCGAAAAAGGAGGCCGCCGGCCGCAGCATGGTGCCGATCACAGTGAACTCGTGGCCGTCTACGGTGATGAATTTGCCGATCGGATCCAGGTTGGCGAAGAGTCCCTTCTCGATATCGGCGCCGATCACCGCCACCGCCATCCGCCGGTGGCTCTCTTCCTCGGTGAAGAAACGCCCCAGGTGGATATCCACCTGTCCGCTGCCGCTGGCATAGCCTTCCTCCACGCCGAAAAGGTTCACGTCGTACATGTCGTTCCCCATGTACTTGGCGTTCACTATGTTGCGCGGAGGGAAGAGCATGGCGGAGACGTTCTCCACACTCCGGCAACGCTCCCGCAAGTGGACCGCGTTATCGTACGTCAGGTTCTTGCGGGTGCGCTCCTCCGGGCTGAGATTGTTGACGCGGAAGCCCACGGGGAACTTGAAGACGATGATCGAATTCGGTCCGAAACTGCGCAGCACGGCCGTCATGTTGGCGTCGAAGCCGGTGAGGATGGCGGCCACCCCGATGATCGTCCCGGTGCCGACGATCACGCCCAGCACGGTGAGAAACGCGCGCATTTTGTGCGAGCGGATGGTCTCGATCGCCAGCAGGAGTCCGTTGGTGAAGGCCAGTTTCGTCATGGATTATTGGTCCACGATTATCGCTCCACCCGCAGGGCTTCGATGGGGTCGAGTTTGGCGGCGCGCCGCGCGGGATAGATGCCGAAGAAGAGCCCCACCACGGCGGAGAGTCCCACGCCGATGACCACGCTCGACCACGGCAGCGCCATCGGCACCGAAGTGAAACTGCGCACCACCACCGCCACCATCCAGGCGATACACACGCCGGCGAACCCGCCCGTTCCGGCCAGCACGCTCGATTCCACCAGGTACTGATTGAGGATGTCGCGGCGCCGCGCGCCCAGCGATTTGCGGATGCCGATCTCGTGGGTGCGCTCCGTGACCACGGCCAGCATGATGTTCATGATCACGATGCCGCCCACGATCATGAAGACGCTGACGATGCCGATCGCCATGGCGGAGATGGCCGCGGTGAGCTGTTCCCAGAGGTTTACGATGGTGTCCGAGGCGAAGAGGGTGAAGTTATCGTCCTGGCCGGGCCGCAGGTGGCGGTAGGAGCGGAGCAGCACGCGCACCTCGTCCTCGGCCTCGGCCAGTTGCTGCTGCGCGCGCGCTTTGGCGACGATGCGGATGCCGTTGCGGTTGCCGTACGTCTTGAAATAGCTCTCGATAGGGATCATCGCGAAATTGTCGAGCGAGTTTCCGAAGACGCTGCCCAGGGCTTTGGCAGTGCCCACCACTTCGTAGGGCTTGCCTTCGATCTCGATGAACTTGGCCGTGGGGTCGCGGCCTTCGAAGAAGCGCGTGCGCAGATCGTTGCCCAGGAAGACCACCGGAGCATGGCGGCGGACCTCTTCGTAGGTGATGCCGCGGCCGATATCCACCTGCACATTGTTGATGGCGGCGATGTTTTCGGTGACGCCCTGCAAGTCGACGCCGAGAACGCTGTCGCCCTTGGAGGAGACCCGCGCGTTGCGCGACGCCATCATGCCGATGTCCTTGAGCAGGGTGGCGCGTTCCTTGACGAACTCGTACTCGTCCGGCCGGAGTTGCGGATTGCGCTTCTGCATCTCCATGAACTTCTTGGGATCCCAGGGGCCGAACCACGCCATGCGGACCACCCGGAAGCCGTCGGAACCCATGTTGGAGACCTTCTCGGCGATATACAGGTTCATGCCGTGGATCAGCGCGGTGACGGCGATCAGCGTGGTGGTGGCCAGAATGATGCCGAGCAGCGTCAGGAAACTGCGCAGCTTGTTCTTGCGCAGCGAATCGAGCGCGATCCGGGTGGCCTCCCAGAACGACGCCGAAAGGCGGAATGAGCGAGTTTCCAACACGGTGCTTGTGGAGGAAGACGGAATTGGCGGCGGGATTGTTCCCGGAAAGTAGAGGTACGCAGCGATTTCAGTACGAGGCGCCGATCTACTTCAGCTTCATCACCACGTCCTGGAACAGCAGGTCGATCGATTTCAGGCCGCTCGCCTTGCCCTCGTAAGGGAAGTAGAGAAAACCGCTCACCGGGCCTTTTTGCTCACCCCCGGGCAGCGCGGTGCGGATCAGCGATTCCTCGGGCCGCTCGCGCTGCTTCGGTTCGCCTCCGCCGGGCACGCCGGCATCGGGTGCGCGCGGCGGGCTGGGCAGGCGGCGACCATTCGGCGCTCCCGTCACCGGATCCCGGCCCTGCGGATGGCCCAGGCCGACATTCACCCCGCCCACGCCCTAGGTCTCTGACCGCGTGATATTGTGCTGTTCCCGGCTGCTAACGCTCCCTTACGGTCGCGGCTCTGATCGGAGCCGCGACCGTAAGGGAGCGGTCTT
>JADGNT010000799.1 GCA_017883345.1 Candidatus Solibacter sp.
CTTACTCCACGCGCACGCCCTACACCTGCCCTGCGTGCGGGATTACCGGCATTCTGGATGTGGAGTATGACTATCCCGCCGTCCGCCGCCGGCTGACGCGCAGGGTCCTCGCAAAGCGAACGGACCGCTCGCACTGGCGTTATCGCGAACTGCTGCCGATCGACGAGCGCTCGGCGCTGCCACCGTTGCAAGTAGGCTGGACGCCGATCAGCGAGGCCAAGGCTCTCGCGCGCCACATCGGGGCGCGCACACTGGTATTGAAGGATGACGGACGGAACCCGAGCGGGTCGCTGAAGGACCGCGCCAGTTCGATAGCCGCGGTCCGGGCACGCGCAAAAGGCGCCCTCATCCTCGCCTGCGCCAGCACCGGAAACGCCGCCTCGTCGCTGGGGGCAATGGCTGCGGCCCTCGGACTGCGCAGCGTGATCTTTGTCCCCGAGAGAGCTCCGGAAGCAAAAGTGACGCAGCTTCTTATCTTCGGAGCGACAGTCTTCCGCGTGATGGGCAGTTACGACGATGCCTTTCGTCTGTCACAGCAGTCCTGCGAGCGTTGGGGCTGGTACAACCGCAATTCCGCGATCAACCCCTACCTGATCGAAGGCAAGAAGACAGTGGGCTTCGAAATCGCCGAACAGCTCGGGTGGAAGGTCCCCGACTGGATTGCCATGTCGGTAGGCGACGGTTGCACGATTGCAGGCGCGTGGAAGGCCTTCCGCGAATTGAAAACGCTCGGACTGATCGCGCGTACTCCGCGGATGCTGGGTGTGCAAGCCGCGGGAGCAGCCCCGGTTACACAGGCGTTCCGCAGCGAAAGCCCGATGCAGCCCGTCGTTCCCCAAACCATCGCGGACAGCATCGCCGTGGGCGTGCCGCGTAATTGGCTGAAAGCGGTGCTGGCCGTCCGGGAATCCGGCGGCGCAATGATCAACGTAACCGACGACGAAATCCTGGACGCCATGCGCTATACCGGGAGGCTTACCGGGATCTTCGCCGAACCGGCGGCGGCAACCGCAGTTGCCGGGCTCAAGCGCGCCATCGCCGAAGGGGTCGTGCCGAAGAAGGCGAATGCGCTCGCCGTGATTACCGGCAGTGGCCTGAAAGATATCCGCGCCGCACAAAAAGCCGTTTCGGCGCCTTTTGACATCGAGCCCAAGGGGCAGGACTTGGAAAGAATTTTGCACGAACGCGGCCTCATTCCCGCCCAGACTCGATCCAGCCAACGTACCCGGAGTCCGCGATGAAAGCGGCAATCCATCCCGCTTCCCTTCTCATCCGCGACATCCACACACTGGTCACGATGGATGCGGAGGACAGCCGAATCCGAGGCGGGTTTCTCTATGCAGAGGGCGGCGAAATCAAATTAGTTGGCGAACGGCCGCCGCGCAACCTGCGCGCCGCTCGCACCATAAGTGCGCGTCATCTGGTGGCGGTTCCGGGTTTCATCAACACGCACCACCACCTCTTCCAGACGCTCACCCGCGCTTGTGCCGCTGCCGCGAATGCCGAGTTGTTCGACTGGTTACGCACTCTGTACCCGCTCTGGGCAAGGATCGACGAAGAAGCCACGCACGTGGCGGCGCTGGTGGGGATGGCCGAGTTGATGCTCTCCGGCTGCACCACCACTTCCGACCATCATTACCTGTTTCCGCGCGGCCAAACAAAACTGATTGACGCGCAAATCGCGGCGGCGCGAAAGATCGGCATCCGTTTTACCGCCACCCGCGGCAGCATGAGCGTGGGGAAAAGTCGAGGCGGCCTGCCGCCGGATAGCATAGTGCAGGACGAGGAAACGATTCTTTCCGACTCCGAGCGCGTGATCCGCAAGTATCACGACCCGCGCCCGGGGTCCATGGTCCAAGTGGCGCTGGCGCCGTGTTCGCCATTCTCGGTTTCGGAACGGCTCATGCAGGAGACCGCTGTTTTAGCGGAGAAGCACAATGTACGGTTGCACACGCACCTGGCTGAGACGCGTGACGAGGAGGACTATTGCCGCGAACGTTTCGGCAAGAGGCCGCTGGAGTTCCTCGACAGCGTGGGTTGGCTCAGCGACCGCACCTGGGTTGCCCATGGGATCTTTTTTGCAGCCGGAGAAGTTCGGCGGCTGGGGCGCGCTGGAGTGGGTGTCGCGCACTGCCCCACCTCGAATATGCGGCTGGGCTCGGGTCTCGCCCCGGTGTTGGCGTTGCGAAAAGCCGGGTCTCCGGTAGGGCTGGGGGTGGACGGGAGCGCCTCCAACGACAGTTCCAACATGCTGGCCGAGGCGCGCCAGGCTCTGCTGCTCACCCGGCTCGCACATGGCGCAGCGGCCATCACCGTAAAAGACGCCTTGCATATGGCTACGGTGGAAGGCGCGCGGTGCCTGGGGCGCAGCGATATTGGCACGCTGGAACGCGGCAAGCGCGCGGATGTCGCTCTCTTCGACCTCCGCGATCCCGCTTACAGCGGGGCGGAGGACCCGGTCTCGGCGCTCCTGCTTTGCGCGCCAACGGGCGTCCACACCCTGGTGGTGGAAGGACGCGTGGTGGTGGAAGACCATAACCTGCAAACTCTATCGTTGGACCCAATCTTGCGACGTCACAGGCGTATTGCGGCGCGCATCACTTGCAATCCAGCCACATTCTGCTAGCGTCAAGGAGCCCTCCTGTCCCGCGGGGACTTGGTCCGGGTCGGCCTCAGTCTCGCCGGTGTGCGTCCGTTTCAATGGAGAACGTCGTGTTCGATCATATCCAGGCTTTTCATCAACCCACCACCCTCGACGAAGCGTTGCGCCTGCTGCAAAAACATCCAGGCAAGGCATGCCCGGTTGCCGGGGACACCGATCTCGCGCTCCGCGCCGGACGCTCTGCTCAAGTGCTGGTGGACATCACCCGCCTCGGTCTTTCCTACATCAAGCGCGAAGGAAAGGGCCT
>JADGNT010000800.1 GCA_017883345.1 Candidatus Solibacter sp.
GCCTGCGGCGGGTTGTCAACCCGCCTGGAGCGCCCGTAAGCAACCGGCGTGCCGCTTGCCAAGCTGCCCCACAATCGAACACTTTTACGCGGTCACAGTACTAGTTCGCGAACACCACACGGGAAGCTGTCTCGCTCACTCTACTTCACGCGTAACAAATAAAAGCGGCCGGCTTCGCCTACGCGTTCCAGGCCCCATTCGGCTTCGCGGCCTACCAGGATGTTGCCGATAGGCGCGTTGCCGCCCTGCCCCGTGGATACGAGCAAATAACGGAAGCCCGCGCGCTTCAAGGCGCGCGATGCCTCCAGGCGGATATCCCGCGGAGGACGCGGACTGGCCCGCGGCGTGTTGGAGAGGAGATGCCACTGGCCCTTCACGTCGAGGCCATGGATCTCCAGGGGCCCGCGGAAGACTGGGGTGTGGGTCACCAGCACGGCAGCGGTGAGGCGTTGCGGATTGCCGAGCTCGACGTCCAGGTACATGCCCGCGCGCACGGTTTCCCAAGTGCGCCAGCGGGTGGCGAGATTGCCGTCGAAGGCCAGCGGACCCTCCCATCGATTGGGCCATCCGCCGAAGGTCCACTGCGGGCTGTTAAAGAGACGGTCTTCGCCGGAGAAAAGCTGCACCTCGTTGATGTCCCACTCGCCCTGGTAGGCGGCCGGCATACGGAAGCGGAGGGTGCGCACGGCCCGTTCCGGCCAGACGGCCTTCCAGTCGAAAGTGGGAGTGGTGGAGTACAGCGACGCCAGGCGCAGGGTGTCCAGCAACCGATCGGCCTCGGCGGATTGCCAGGTTACGGCGACTTCGCGATCGAGGTACGCGTTGGCCACGGAGAGGAGCGTCAGGGTGCGGGAGTCCGGAGGCGTGGCGCGCTGGATCATGCGGGCGACGTTGTATTCCTCGAAGCGGCGTTTGCAGTAGTCGGCCTCCGACTCGACGCCGACGGCCGCGGCGAGGGGGAATTCGTGGAGGCGGAAGCTGTAGCGGGTCTCCCAGGCGTCGAGCACGTGGGGCCAGCAGAGGACGGCCTGGAGGGCGATGGCCGCCCAGGCGGCCGGACGGGGCAGCACAATGCCTAGCGCGATGGCGGCGAGCGCCACGGCCGGCATGAGGAAGCGCGCGCCGGTGTTGGTGAGCCAGGGCAGAGCCAGCAGGAACGCAGCGGCCCACAACAGGCGTCCTCCCCGGCGGCGCAGGGCGAGGAGTCCGATGGGCAGCGCCAGCAGGAGCGGTCCGAAGGTACCGGTCAGGCGGTCGCCGAACGCCAATTCCCAGGGCACTTGCGCGGGGCGCACGTCGCCGAGAGAACGCAAGGATGCGGCCAGCTCCTGTTCGGTGGCGATGTGGAAGTACGGGTTGGGGAACACGCGATTCATGAGCGGCGCGACAGGATTTCCGGTGAGCGCCACGGCGCGCACGATCCACGGAGCCATCATCAACGCGGCGCCGGCCGCCACGATCAGGACCGGCTTCCAGCGGCGCTGCGCGGCCACGAAGAGCACCGCGCCAGAGACGACGATGAGCCCGGGTAGCTTGATGGCGTAGCAGAATCCGGCGAGCGCGCCAGCGGGCAGCAGGTAGCGGGGCTCCGCGAGGAGCAGGAGATAGAAGGCCGCGAGCAGGAAGAACACGCCCGCGGCGTCGTTGTAGGAGGACGATCCGGTGATGCCGGCCACGGGCGCGCAGAAATAGAAGACTGCGGCGACGAGCGAGGCCAAGTCGGTGGCGCCGAGGCGGCGGCCGACGCGGAAGATCAAGGGTAGGGTGGCGAGGAAGAAGGCGAACTCCACCAGCTTGGCGGCGGCGTGGCGCCCGAAGGCGAAGGCCACGGTATAGAGCATCTCCATGCCCTGCGGCACGACGTCGTAGAAGGTGATGTGGTCGGGAAAGCCGCCGAGGCGGAGGTATTCGTTGGGCAGTCCGAGATGGTAGGTGATGCCGTCGGCGATGGTTTCCGGGGCGAGCGCGTTGACCAGGTACCAGACGCCGTAGGCGGCGAAGATGACCCAGGCGGGGCGGGGAATGCGGATGGGATCGCGTGTGCCGGTGCCCTTGCCGCGAAAGCGCCACGCGGCGAGGATGGCGGCGGCGCCGAGGGCGAGGAAGGCGCCCCAGTGGGCCAGATGGAACAGGAGAAGGAGGAAGACGAGGACGCTCTCCGCCGCGGCGCCGATAGCGAGCAGGATCTCCGGAGGCGCGTAGCCCTTCTGCTGGGCATGGATCATGTCGGACTTGGCGAACACCGAGCAGCGCCCCGCGATGCGCGCCGCGCGACCCGCCGTGCCCACCACCGGGCCCACTTCTTCAATCGAGTAATTCATGCGCAGGGCCTGCTGATCCAGGAACGATCCCGTGCCCGCTGCGCATTCGCCGCTCAGGTCGTAATCGGCGATCCCCGCCAAGCCCGTCTCCGGCTGCGGTTCGAGGCGCATGTACTTCGAGCTCTCCCCGCCGATCTCGAAAACCGTCCGCACCTCGGGATAAAACGCTCCCATCATGCGCGCGATAGCTTTGAATTCGTTTTCGAAGTAGATCCCCAGAATCTTGGCTATCACCCGGCTGCCCGACCCCGTGACCCGAATCCCCTCGATGCGCTTTTCCGAAACGCCGTCGTACAACTCCTGCAATAGATCGAAGGTGGACTGGATGGGGCTCCCGGCGATGCGCCGGTAGTCCGAGATCACCAGTGGCTGGCCGTTCCAATCGATCAGCCGGAAGTTGGGGTTGGCCGTCGTGAGGGCGTGCAGAAGCGGCCGATCCTCGGGCTTGCCGAGGGCGGCCAATTTCAGACTAATGGCACCGATATCCAACCCGATTTGAATTGCCATTCTTTAAGATGATAGCGAAGCCGGGCCGCCAAAGGCGCATTCCCACCCCGAACGGCTGGTTTTGCGCATTGAGCGCTCGT
>JADGNT010000801.1 GCA_017883345.1 Candidatus Solibacter sp.
TGAGGTTCGCGTGGACGCGCTGAATCTTCTTAACCGCTCGCAGTTCGCCGCGCCCGACAACAACCCTAACAACACCACGTTTGGGAAAGTCACCAGCACCACCTCCACCCTGAACCGCTTCTATCAGATTCAAGGCAGAATCCGGTTCTGAACCGGTCTCGAATGCGCCGCCGTCGAGTGTGCTTCCAGGCGCCTGATGCTGTGGAAGATCCGAGGGAGCCAAGAACACTCCCTCGGAATTCGCTGGGCAAAAGTCGAAGGCAGCAAGGAAGCCAAATATCTGTTGTAGTTCTTGCATCGGAGATTTGCTATGGTCTCAACCGGTAGAAAAAGTGGGGTTCATCGAAAAGCACCTCCACCGGCTTCGCAGTCCAGATAACGGCTTTCTGGGAATCGTCCTGGGAATCGTCGCTACGGCGCGATGAAGAAGGGCAATTTGCGGGGCAGGTATCGGGTTCCCGGCGGGAGAAATCCTGTGTTGTTTGGCGGAGAGCTATCATCATGGCATGCGGGTTCGCGAATTGGCGGAATGGCTGGGCGCCACGTTCGAAGGCGACGGTGAGAAGGAACTGACCGCGGTGGCCCCGCTGGAAACGGCCGGGGCGGGCGACGTGGCCTTCGTGGGCACCCGCAAGGCGGCGGCCGCGGCGGAATCTTCGTCGGCGGGGTGTCTGATCGTGCCGGTGGAGTGGCCATCCCCTTCGTACCGGACCGTGATCCGGGCGGTGGAGCCGCGGACGGCGTTCGCGCGCGCCATGAACCGCTTCTATCCCACGGTGGAACTGCAGCCCGGCGTGCATCCCACGGCGGTGGTCGGCAAGGATGTCGAGATGGGCGCCCTGGTCTACATCGGACCGCACGTGGTGGTGGGCGACGCGACGCGGATCGGCGTGGCGGCGGCGATCCACGCGGGCTCGATCGTGGGCAAGCGGGTGTCGCTGGGCGAAGGCAGCGTGCTGCATCCCAATGTCACGGTATACGACAACGTGGATATCGGACGGGGGAGCGTGCTGCACTCCGGGTGCGTGATCGGGGCGGACGGGTTCGGCTACGTGATGGAAAACGAGCGGTGGCACAAGTTTCCGCAGGTGGGCCGGGTGGAGATCGCCGACTTCGTGGAGATCGGGGCGAATTCGTGCGTGGACCGCGCCGCGCTGGGGGTGACTTCGATCGGCGAGGGGACCAAGTTGGACAACATGGTGCACGTCGGGCACAACTGCCGCATCGGCAAGCACGTGGTGGTGGCGGCGCAGACGGGGTTCTCGGGGGGCGTCGTGGTGGAGGATTACGCGGTGATCGGCGGGCAGGTGGGGATCGGCGACAAGGCGCGGATCGAATCGCGAGCGGTGCTGGGGTCGGGGTGCGGCGTGCTGACGTCGAAGATCGTGCGCAGCGGGCAGACGGTGTGGGGGACGCCGGCGCGTCCGTTGAAGCAGCACCTGGAGCAACTGGCCAACCTGGCTCACGTGCCGGAGATGCGTAAGGAACTGATCGAGATGAAGCGCCGGCTGGCGGAGTTGGAGAGGAAGAGCTGATGCTGGTAGTGGTGGGCGGCCACGCGCGGAACATCGGCAAGACTAGTGTGGTGGCGGGGTTGATCCGCGAGTTGCGGGATCGCCGTTGGACGGCGCTGAAGATCACGCAGTACGGCAATGGGGTATGCGCCAACCACACCGGGACGGCGGCGTGCGGGTGCGAGCCGGCGGGGGGCGAGGAGTTCGCGCTCTCGGAGGAATACGAGGCGGGGGGCACGGACTCCGGGAGGTTCCTGGCGGCGGGAGCGGAGCGCTCGTTCTGGCTGCGCGTGCCATCGGGAGAACTGCCGCGCGCGGCGGGGATGGTCAAAAAGATTCTGGCGCAGGGCGAGAACGCGATTGTGGAATCTGGCAGCGTGGTGGAACTGGTGGCGCCGGATGTCTTCCTGATGCTGCTGGATTTTTCCTGCGAGGACTTCAAGGCTTCGAGCCTGCGGTTCATGGACCGCGCCGATGGATTCGTGGTGATCGATCGCGGCATCAACGCGCCCCTGTGGGAAGCGGTGGCACGGGGGATGTGGGACGGCAAGCCGCGGTTCCTGGTGAAGCCACCGCGTTACGTGACGGCGGAAGTCGTGGACTTCGTAAGGTCCAAAATCTCAGCGGCCTCGGCGCGTTGAGCGCGCAGGCAGCTCACCGCGGCGCCGGCCTCGGAGAGCCGGCTTTCGGCGCACGCCACCTGCTGCTCGATGGTGCGGAGGTAGCCGTGGGCGCGAGGCTGCGCGGAATCGCTCAGCATCCCGAGGCAGTAGGCGCTGGTTTCGATATTCCCGAGGTGTTGGCGAAGATCGTGAACCAGGTCGATCAGGATGGTTTCCGCCGGAGAGATCTTGGATAATGGCACTTGGATAATGGCATGTTGTGCTCGGATGAAAGGTAGAGTATAGCGCGAGCGGGCGGCTTCGGGGAATGCCCAAATTGGTCTGTGAGGGGCGCGTCAGGTGAGAGAAAGCACTGACCCGTTCAGGCCGGGGCGCCCAGGCTATGGCGAGCGAGTAACGTAAGAGGTTGGCGGCCGGCGCGCATCAGGGGACGATGCATCCGGCGTGGCCTCACGCCAAGGAATGCACGACTACCTGGTTGCGTCCCTTCGCCTTGGCCCCATAGAGGGCGTCATCGGCCTCGCGGACGAGGGCTTCGGGCGCACCGTGGGAGGAGCAGGCGACGCCTAGAGAGGCGGTGACCAGAAGCGGCTGGGACGGCGTGAGGAAGGGCGTGGCGCCGATGGCGTCGCGCATGCGCTCGGCTTGCACGGCGGCGTCGGAGGCATCGCAGCCGGGGAGCACGATGAGGAATTCCTCGCCGCCATAGCGGCCCACCGAATCGTAGCGGCGGGCGGCGGATTTCAGGCGGCGCGCGGCTTC
>JADGNT010000802.1 GCA_017883345.1 Candidatus Solibacter sp.
CGAGATCCAACTCGGCCTGATGCACTACGGCGACCCAGAGAAGCCGGAACCCGATCTGGAACTGGCGCGGCACACCATCGACATGATGGGCATGCTGCTCGAGAAGACCAAGGGCAATCTCAGCCTGGAAGAGCATCGCATGCTGGAGAATTCCCTCACGGAACTGCGTTTCCGCTACGTGCAGGTGTCCGACGAGGTGGCGAAGGCGGCGGCGCAGAAAGCCTGAATGCCATCGCCCGCCTGCAAAATCACGGTACTGGGCTCGGGGACGAGCGTGGGCATTCCCACCATCGGATGTCATTGCGACGTGTGCACTTCGTCCGACCCGCGGGATAACCGGCTGCGGCCCTCGATCCTGGTGAGCTACGAAGGGCGCAATGTCCTGATCGACACCACGCCGGATTTCCGCACGCAGGCGTTGCGCGCGCGCATCGATCACCTGGATGCGGTGGTGTTCACGCACTCCCACGCGGACCATCTGATGGGCCTGGACGACGTGCGTCCGTTCAACTACCGGCAGAAGGGACAGATCCCGATTTTCGCGGCGCCGGAGACCATGGCGGCGATCCAGCGCTGTTTCCAGTACATTTTCGACGGCGGCAGGAAGGAATCGAACGTCCCGAAACTGGAGGCGCGGGTGATGGACGGCGCGCCCTTCGATCTGTTCGGCATGGAGTTTCAACCGGTGCCGATTCTGCACGGCAGCCAGATGATTTATGGATTTCGCTTCGGCGCGGCGGCCTACCTGACGGACCATAGCGACATCCCGGAATCCTCCCTCGCGATGCTGGGCGGGCTCGACGTGCTGTTCCTGGATGCGTTGCGCTATAAGCCGCACCCCACGCATTCCACCGTGGAGCGTTCCACGCGCACGGTGGACCGGCTGGGACCGCGGCGGGCCTACTTCACGCACATCTGCCACGATCTGGCGCACGAGCGCGCCGAAAGCATGTTGCCGCCGCACATCCGCCTGGCCTACGACGGCCTGGAAATCCAAGTGGCAGGGGTGCGGTAGGCATGCAGGTATATCGCAGCCTGGCCGGGCTCCCGCGCGATTTCGGACCCAGCGCGCTTTCCATCGGCAACTTCGACGGGGTGCATTTCGGCCACCGGCGAATCCTGCGCCGGGTGAAAGAAATCGCGGCGGAGCGCGGCTGGAAGGCGTCGGTGCTGACGTTCGACCCGCACCCTACGCGGGTTGTGGCGCCAGGCCGCACGCCGCCTTTGCTGACTTCGCCGGAGCGGCGCGCCGCGCTGATGCGCGAGGAAGGCATTGAGCACGTGCTGATCTTGCCGTTCACGCGCGAGCTGGCGATGCTGACCCCGTTGGAGTTCGTCGAGCAACTGCTGGTGAATGCGCTGGGCGCGCGAGCGGTGCTGGTGGGCGATAACTTCCACTTCGGACACCGGCAGGCGGGCAATGTGGCGGTGCTCGCCGAGCTGGGACGCAAGTTCGGCTTCGAAACCGAGGTCGTTCCCGCGGTCGCCTGGCGCGGGCGCGTGGTCAGTAGCAGCGGCATCCGCGAGTTGATCCGCGCGGGAAAGGTGTCGCTGGCGGCGCGCTTCCTGCAACACGCGTACGGACTGGAGGGCGAGGTGATGAGCGGGCGCGGGGTCGGCTCCCGGCAGACGGTGCCGACGCTGAATTTGGCGACACGGGCGGAAGTGATCCCGGCGAACGGCGTCTACATTACGCGCACGCGGGACCGCGCGGACGGCCGTGAGTGGGATTCCGTCACCAATATCGGGTACCGTCCCACCTTCGGCGCGAGCGATCAGCTCACGATCGAAACCTTTCTGCTGGACGCGCTCGCTCTCGAGACGCCGGAGCGCATCCGCGTGGAGTTTCTCTGGCGCGTCCGCGAGGAGCGCAAGTTCGAGAATCCGGAGGCGCTGCGGGAGCAAATCCTCAAGGACGTGCGCACGGCGCAAGCCTACTTTCGGCGCGCCAAAGCGTGGACGGGACCGGCATGCACTTCCTGCTAAGCGGGCTGTCTATTGTCCTGTACGATCTGCTGCTGGCGGGGGATAACGCGCTGGTGATCGCGCTGGCGGTGCGCTCCCTGCCGCGCCATGAACGGCGCATCGGCCTCATCGGCGGCGCCAGCGCCGCGGTGGTATTGCGCGTGGCGCTGACCGCGGTGGCGGCGCGCCTGCTGACCGTTCCGTATCTGCAGATCGCCGGCGGGCTGCTGATTCTGTGGATCGCGGTCAAGGTGCTGATCGACGCCAGCACGCCGCCGGATCGAGCGCCCGCGCCGAAGCGCTTCTGGCAAGCCATCTGGTACATCGTGGTGGCGGACCTCACCATGTCGACGGACAACGTGCTGGCCATCGCCGGCGCGTCGAAAGGCGATTTCCGGCTGATCGCGTTCGGCCTCGCCGTGAGCATTCCCTTCGTCGTGTTCTCCAGCAATCTGCTGTCGAAATTGATGGATCGCTTTCCGGCGCTGATCTATCTGGGCGCGGGCATTCTGGGCAGGTTGGGCGGCGATATGATTCTCACCGATCCCCTCGTGATGCGTCTCTGGCACCCGGGGGATGTGGTCCGCTATGCGGTGGAGGCGGCACTGGCGATTGCGGTGATCGCGGTCGGGAAGATGGTCGCCGAGGCTGGCCGCCGGCGTGCCGGCGCGAACTGAGCGCTCCCTCACGGTCGCGGCTCGGTATGCAGCCATGTGCTTCGTACCGAACCGCGATGCGCCAATCGGAGCCGCGACCGTCAGGGAGCGATTCTTGGCTTGGAATGAACCGTCACTGTCAACCCCGCCTGTGTCTTCTTGGGAAGTTTAGCGAAGACCAGGTCGTAGGCTTGCCGCAGGAGGCGCTTCAACTCGGGCCTCGGGATGGCGTCTTCGGTTTCGAGCGTCACCCACTGGGCGCGCGCCAAATACGGT
>JADGNT010000803.1 GCA_017883345.1 Candidatus Solibacter sp.
GCAGAGCGGAGCGCTGGTTCAATCGCTGCTGCATTTCGGCGGCAAGGAACTCGCCTTCCAGCACGAGGCCGATGGCACGTGGCACGCCGCGGTGGATGTGGTCACTTCGGCCTACCGCGGCGTCAAACAGCCCATGCAACAGCGCCAGCGGCGCATGGAGATCCGCCTTTCCGAGGCACAGTATCGGCAGGCGCTCCACGAAGGCTTTCTCTTGACGCTCGTCGACCCGATGAAGCTGCCCGGAACTTTCCTGATGCGGGCCGTGGTGCGCGATGGGACCAGCGAGCGCATCGGTTCGGCCAGCCAGTATGTGCAGGTCCCCGATACCCGGAAGGGGCAACTGGCGGTCTCCGGCATCTTTCTGAAGCAGGCGCCGCAGGAACTGGTCAATCCCAAGGTTCTCCAGCCCTCGGCGGATGGCAAGGAGGGCAGAGTGGATGCCTGGAGCGAGGGCGGACCCGCGGTGCGGCGCTATCGCCCGGGGCAGGGCATTGTGTACGGCTATGCGGTGATCAATCCCAAGATGACGGGCCCGGCCAAGGAGTTTCGGGTGGGCAGTCAGTTGCGTGTGTTCCGCAACGGCAAGCTGTTTTACACCGGCACGTACAGCCACACGCTATCGAAGAGCGAGCCCGATCCCACGCGCCTGGTGGGCGGCGGAGTGCTTTCGCTCGGCAGCCAGTTGAGCCCGGGCGAGTACCTGATGCAGATCGTGGTGACCGATGAAAACGCCGGCAAGAAGAAACCGCCGGTGGCGCAGTGGGTGGATTTCGAAGTGGTGGCCGCGCGTGATAGCCTATGAAGTCATGAAAGGCGCGGCGGCGAAGGCGTAGTACACCGCCTCACCGGTCAACCAGCCGTGCTTTAGCAAGGCTTGACAGACCACGAAAGGCGATGGTCTGTCCCACCGCGCGGTAGGATGTACTGAGGAGAATCCGCGCCCCATGTCCACCCAAAACTACGCCAATCACGCCAGGTACGTCACCGGGTACCACATCGTCCTGTTCGGGATTCTGGTCTTGACGCTCATCGGCTCCGTCGTCAACCTCTACCATTCCATCGACGATCATCAGCGACTGTACAGCGCTGCTCTGATCACGGTTCTTACCTTCTGCCTGCTGCTGCTGTCCTTCTACGCGCGAGTCTTCCCGTTGAAGGCGCAGGATCGCGCCATTCGCGCCGAAGAGAACCTTCGCCACTTCGTCATGACCGGCAAACTGTTGGACGCGCGCCTCTCGGCGCTGCAGATCGTCGCCCTGCGCTTCGCCTCCGACGCCGAGTTTGTGGCCCTGGCGGCCCGCGCGGCCAACGAGAATCTCGCGCCCAAGGACATCAAGCAGGCAATCAAGACGTGGCGCGCCGACGAGTACCGGGTCTGATGCCATGCGCGTACTGATTGCCGATGAGTTCGAACCGTCCGGGCGGGACGAACTCGCTCGGCTGGGATGCGAAGTGCGCTTCGCTCCCCAGCTCAAGGACGAGGCACTGGCCGCCGAGGTGGCGCAGTTCCGCCCCGACGTTCTGGTGGTGCGTTCCACCAAAGTGCCGGAGGCGGTGCTGGCCGCCGGCGCGCTCAAACTGGTGGTGCGCGCCGGCGCCGGCTACAACACCATCGATGTGGCGGCCGCTTCGCGGCGCGGTATCTACGTCTCCAACTGCCCGGGCAAGAACTCGGTGGCCGTGGCCGAACTGGCCTTCGGTCTGATTCTGGCGCTCGACCGGCAGATCGCCGACAACGTGATCGCGCTGCGCCAGGGGCAGTGGAACAAGAGCGGCTTCTCCAAGGCGCGCGGCCTCTTCGGGCGCACCCTGGGGCTGATCGGCCTGGGACAAATCGGCCGCGAAGTCGCCTTGCGCGCCAAAGCCTTCGGCCTGCCTGTGGTGGCCTGGAGCCGCAGCCTGACCGCCGACGTCGCACGCGATCGCGGCGTCACACGCAAGGAATCTCCCGCGGACGTGGCTGCCGCCGCCGATATCGTCAGCCTGCACGTGGCGCTGAACGCCCAGACCAGGGGACTCATCGATGCCGCATTCTTCGCCGCCATGCGGCCGGGCGCGTATTTCATCAATACCTCGCGCGCCGAGGTGGTCGATCAGCCGGCGCTAGAGCGCGCGGTGCGGGAGAAAGGCATCCGCGCCGGGCTGGACGTCTTCGCCGCGGAACCCGCCGGCGGCACGGGCGAGTTTGCCGACCCCATCGTAAAGCTCCCCGGCGTTTATGGCACGCACCATATCGGAGCATCCACGGAACAGGCGCAGGAGGCCATCGCCGCCGAAACCGTGCGCATCATCCGCACGTTTCAGCAGACGGGGCAAGTGCCCAACGTGGTCAACCTGGCGCGCACCACACCCGCCACCTGCGCCCTGGTGGTCCGTCACCTGGACCGCCCCGGCGTGCTGGCCGGCGTGCTGGATGGAATTCGCTCGGCGGAGATCAACGTCCAGGAGATGGAGAACATCATCTTCGAAGGCGCGCAAGCGGCCGTGGCGCGCATCCATCTGGAAACTTCGCCCGGGCCGGAAGCGATCGCGCGGATTCAAGCGTCGAGCCCGCACATTCTGGAGGTCAGCCTGATCGCTCTGTGAGGCGGCCTCCGCAGCAAAGAAAGCACGCAACCGCGCGTCCGCGTGCCGAAGGCGGTGGCATAAGTTGCTCATGACGCCAGGGGCGTCGCAACGAATGATGACAATGTGGGCAGCTCAGTGGGGCGGCCATTCTTGGCTGGGGGTCTCCTCTGGGGACGACTTTCCAGCCGGCGCCTGCACGCGCTGGAAAGCGCGTCCGCCGGCAGGATTGCCTAATGCCGCATACTTTTCCCAGTACCGCACAGTCTGCATTGATTGTGGGGCGGACCCCCCGGTCCGCAGCCGACGCCCCCGTCGGCTCGCCGCAGT
>JADGNT010000804.1 GCA_017883345.1 Candidatus Solibacter sp.
AGATTCTTCAGCAGTTGTTCCAGTTCTTCAGTCATGGGGATCGGTGTCCGTATCCAGCAGCAGAAAGTAGTCGCGCGCCACGCGGCGCAGAATCATTCGCTCCAACCGGTCGAGATCGTAGAGCCCGTACTGCGCGGCTTCGCGCACCGCCGCCAGAAATGGCTCGCGCGGATATTCCCGCAGCAGCCGCAACAGTTGCCGCAGGGCAAGAACCACCACCTTGCGGCCTTTTTGCTTCAGCGCCGCCACATAAAGTGCCGTCTCCGGCGCGGCCTCGACGATCGCCTTTTCCTCCGGGTGCGGATCGCTGCGCTTGATCCCCGCCCCGCGCGGCGGCCGATGGGCGGCGAGCGTGATCCGCTGCTGCAGCGGCGTCAGTGCGCGCTCATGCGTGACGATGTGGCGGGCGTCGAGTTCGATCTCCAGTTTGTCCCGCGTCTCGCGAACCTCCGCGCGACGCCCGATCCAGGCGACCGGCACTGAGTAACGAATGGTGTTCACCGAGACGTAGCCTTCCACGTCCACCGTGCGCGAATGCAGGCGATACGGCTCGGGAATCCATGCCGGCAGCGGTTTCAGGTGCTGCCGTTCCACCGCGAATAGCTCGCGGGGAACCGCGTGGATATATTTCTTGTAAGTCGAGTTGACCTTGTCGCACCACTGCCGCGCCTGGTTGTTCAGATCCTCCCAACTGGCGAACGTGCGGCCTGCCAGAAAGTTGCTCTCGATAAACCAGAATGGCCGTTCCACGCGCGCCGAACGGTTGGTGTCGCCCCGCTCATGCGCCACGAAGCGGAACCCGAAGCGATCCGCAAACGCCTCCATCTCCGGCACCGGAATCATTTCGCGTCCCGTACCGCGCAACACCACCACGTGCGTGTTGTCGATCATCACGCGCTCGACCACGCCGCCCGTATGTCGCAGCGCGTCGGTGAGAAATACCTTGCAGTCAAATCGGTTGAAAGTTGGGTTGATCTGAAAGAACAACATCCGCGAGTAGCACAAGACACCGGAGGCCGTCTGTGCCTTGTATTTTCTGCCGCCCACCTCGACCGAGTGTGGAGACGTATCGTGCTGCATCTCCACGCCTGGCTCGAAGTGATACTGGCCCGCCGCTTTGATCGGCGTTTGCCCGATGCCCTGCCGGCGGCAGAAGCCCGTCAGCGCCTGATATGACAGCACCGCGCCGCCCGCCACCAGATCCTCATGGACTCGCACTAGATTCCCCTTGCATGACACCAAAAGCTCCAGGATCTGTTCGCGGTACGGTTCCGCTTTCTCCGCCCGTTGGATCTCCGGCACGTCGGCGGAGTTCGCTCGCAGCACTTTGCGCACCGTCAGGCGCGACAACTGCAGCACGTGAGAGATCTCGCGCTTGCTCACTCCCTTCGCACTCAGTTCCAGAATCGCGGTTCGTTGTGCCTGGCTCAGCATGTTTCGGTTCCTGTTCCTTTTCGATTCGCGCCGTCATCCGGTTGAGTTCCCGGCGCGCGTTTTCGATCTGGCCCTGCGCTTGTTTCTGTTGCGGGCCATTCATTTCCGGCAGGGCCTCGGCGAGCCGCCGGCCGGCACGGCGCAGGATGGCAATCGCCATATCCAGATCGCGCTCCAGTTGTTCGACTGCCGCCGGCTTGGCCGCCGGTGGCTGCCGCTGCGTTTTCAAAAACAGCTCCGGCTCGGTGAGAATGCGCTCGCGAACCGCGCGTGTGCCGTCCCGCCAGGCGGCATAGAGTTGCCCGGCCTGCCGCGTGTCGCAACGATGCTTCACGAAAGCGGCGGACATCCGCTCGCAATCCTCCACCTTGACGCGTGCCACCGGCACCAGATACTTCATCGCCAGTTGCGCGCCCAGCATTCCTTCGCGCACCTGCTGCTGGATAGCTTCCGGCAGTAACTCCACCAGCGCCAACCGCCGCGATACCCAGCTCACGCTGCGGTCGAAGCGGCGCGCCAGGTCATCGAGACCGTAACCGAAACGCTGTTCCATCTCCGCCAACAGCCAGCCTTGCTCGAGCGCGCTTTCCCGCGGGCCGCTGCGCAGCGAGTTCGACAGCAGCAGTGCTTCGGCTTCGCTCATCGGCCAGAGGGTGGCCTCGACCGTGTCCCGGCCCAGTAGTTCCAGCGCGGCCACACGCTTATGGCCGTCGATCACCAGGTAACGGTCGCGGTTGTCTTGGGAGACGACCACGACGATGGGCGTCTGCTGGCCGCTCTCAGCCAGCGACGCCAGCAACCGGCGCTGTCGGAGAGGCTCGCGGACTCGCAGATGCTCCCATCGCCGGTCCAGTTGGTGAAACTCCAGTTGCATCGTCGCCTACTCGGGATTCAGTATGCTTGAAGCCGGGACTGGTCTTTTCCGGCGGCGGGGGAAGTCTGCCGGAAAGTCCCGTGGGATCAATGAGATACGCCTTGAAGTGGTCTTTCGCGACACGGATGATTAGTGAACTCATAACCCCAATGAAATCAGCCCCTTGCACTCCGAAGTGGTCTTTCGCGACATCCCAGGGAAGTTGGTTCAATGGCGCCGGCAATCGCAGCGGCTCCGGCGGTTGTTGCGCTTGCGTCGCGCGCCGGTCAATTCTCCAGGCGACGGCATAGCCTGGGTTCCGGTTGCGCCACCTCGCCTGCGTCTTCTGCCGGCGGGCGGCCTGACATTCTGGCGCGTCGCAGGCCCGCTGCCGGTCTCCTGCTCGCGGACCCGGCCGGAACCACCGGCGGCAGATCCTGCATGGTCTCTTCCGGGCCTCTGGCATCGTGATGATCTATCGTTGTCATCACGCGCAGGCTCGCTGCGGTCAGGTCAGAATGCCTGGGTCACTTTTGGAGAGCACCGGTGGGTCACTTCTCGCGAGCGCCGAAGGCGGGTCAGGGAGTAGAGAAGTGCCTTGCCA
>JADGNT010000805.1 GCA_017883345.1 Candidatus Solibacter sp.
GAGCGAACGTGCAGCACTCGACCTTAGTTGCGATGGGAGTCCGGTGGCTCAGCAGACGGTGCTCCGTTGTGCTGTACGAATTTGCCACGGCAGCGGATGAGAATCCCGACGTGATCGGCTGGGTTCCCGGGGCGGATTCAGTCCTCATCGAATGCAAGTTGACTCGTGCGGATTTCCTAAGGGACGCGACGAAGGCTGTCCGGAGGAATCCGCGTGCCGGAATGGGCCAGCGGCGATATTATCTGTGTCCACCGGATGTGATCCAGGTGAAGGACCTTCCTCCGAAATGGGGACTGCTCTGGGCCGCCAGGGGCCAAATAATGGTAGAGCGCGAGTCGCGGGGCCACCCAGAAAGAAACCTCGGGGCCGAAGTCCGGTTCCTCAGTTCGATGCTCAGGCGTGCCCAAATACGAATCGGTGCCCGCCCGCTTTCGGAATGGCTGAGAGGCGAGAATCGCTTCGAGGCAAAGCGTGGCATAGCGCCCAACCAACATCAGGAAATGCGGAAAACGAACCGCACACTTCTTTAGATGGCTCGTTGCTGGTGCGCCCTGTTTTCGCCCGAGCGGATTGCGTCGCCGCCACGGATGGGCAACCGATAAGGCAGCGATATCGGCAAATATCGGAAGTGTCAACAGTGTCGCTTCCGGCCTGAGGTTTGCTACGATCTCAGGCGAGCGCACCTGATTCGAATGCGAGTAGACGACGCACCCCAAGAGCAACTCTACGCTGCCCTCGCGCGTGAGATCCCGCCCCGCCTCGAATCCCTGGCTCAGTGCCGTTCGACCGCCGAAATGGAGGTCCACCCGGCTTACCGCGCCATCGCGCGGTTGGTTGCCCGATCTCTCGCCACGCCGCATATCGCCGACTTTCGCCATCAGGAAGCCCCGCCCCGCCCGCGCTACCGCGTTCTGGCGTGGAACATCGAGCGCGGCACGCAGTTCGAGGCGCAACTGGAAGCCTTCCGCTCGCACCCCTACCTGAAGACCTGCGACGTTTTGCTCATCACCGAAGCCGATGCCGGAATGGCGCGTTCGGGCAATCGCATGGTGGCCGAAGTGCTGGCGCGGGAGCTGGGGATGGCCCACGTCTTCGCGCCCTGCTATATCGCCTTGGGAAAGGGCTCCGGCGTGGAGCGCCATGTGGAGGGCGAGAACACGTTGGGACTTCACGGCAACGCTATCCTGAGCCGCTATCCGATAAGCGACATTCGTCTGATCCCGCTCGACAACGGCGTGGACAAGATGGCGCATCGCGAGAAGCGCCTCGGCCGCCAGGCTGCCGTCGCCGCACGTATCGACTTCCCGAATCTCTCGCTCCACGCCGTTTCCGTGCACCTCGACGCCCAGTCCACCCAGCGGCATCGCCGCGAACAGATGCGCAGCGTTCTCGACGCACTGGTCTCCGACCTGCCCGTGATCCTGGGCGGCGACTGGAATACCAGCACCTACGATTCGTCGCACGCCTTCCGCGCGATTCTGGGCTTCTGGTTGCGCGTCATGATGGGCGTAGACCACGTCATCCGCAACCACTACCTTCATCCCGAGCGCCGGTTCGAGCGCGGGTTGTTTCAGTTGCTGGGTGACCGCGGATTCGAGTACGAACGTTCGAACCGCATGGGCGAACACACGATCTGTTACGACGTCTGCGATCCGCGTGCGACTGGAAGCCTGCGCGAGTGGGTGCCGGAGTGGTGCTTCGCCTTCATCCGTTGGGCGTTACGCAACCACGAAGGGCGCTGCCCCATGAAGCTGGACTGGTTCGCCACCCGCGGCCTGCGGGTGGAAAACCCGGTCGTGATCCACGACCTCCGTGAGGGTCTGGCCGCGCCGATGTCCGATCACGACGCCATCGGCGTGGACGTCTTGGTGTGACCGCCGCCGCCATCGTCAATCCCCGCGCCGGTTCCGGCGCTGCGGGCCGCCGCTGGCCTCGCGTGGCCCGCATGCTCGCGGAGCGGCTCGGCCCCGTGAATGCCTGTTTCACCGAAGGTCCGGGCCATGCCACCGCTCTCGCCCGGGAACTGGCGGAAGCCGGATGCGATCTGTTGATCGTCGCCGGAGGTGACGGAACTCTGAACGAGGTGGTGAACGGGATCCTTATGGGATCATCCGACCCGCGGGTCGGCGTGCTGCCCCTGGCAAGCGGCGGCGACTTTGCCCGCACACTCGGACTGGCAGGACTGGCGCCCGCGGTGAACGCCCTCGCCGCGGGCGATTCCCGCCGGATTGACGCGTTTCGCGCACGGTTCCGCGGGCCCGGCGGCGCTTCGGCCGAGCGCTGCTTCCTCAATGCCGCCAGCTTCGGCCTCGGCGCCGTGGCCGCACTTGGAGTGCGGGGTTGGTGCCGCGCGATGCCGGCCAGCGCCCACTACCTTGCCGCTGCCATTCCGCCCCTGGCATCCGGCCGCTCCTTCCAGGTGACCTTGTGCCTCGACGATTCCTTTTCCGCTACCTTCGACATCACCACGGCGGCTGTGGCCAACGGCCAATACCAGGGCGGTGGCATCAGGATTGCGCCCGAAGCCGTTATCGAAGACGGCCTCGCCGACGTCACGGTGGTGGAGCGTGTCAGCCTGGCCGAGGTCGCGGCGAACCTGCCGATCCTTTATTCGGGCGCGCTCTACTCACACCCCAAGGTCCGTCACTGGCGCGCGGCGCGCGTGCGCGCGGAAGCAGAGACCGAGGTGCCCGTGGAACTCGACGGCGAACCTGTCGGATCGCTGCCGCTCGAAATCGAAGCGCTCCCGCAAGCCCTCCGCTTCATCTTCCCGCCGTTCAGACATGCCGAGCGTTAAGACCTGATATCGGTAGCCGGTTTCAAACCACGATGGCGGACGCGCAGATGCCGGCAACATCGTTTGGGCCTGAGCCCGGCTCGCCCCCGGCCAG
>JADGNT010000806.1 GCA_017883345.1 Candidatus Solibacter sp.
GAGGATAATTGCCGGGATATCGGCGCCCAGGTAAAGGTTGTGTGAAACGGGAGGCGGTTCAGCCAGTTCCACGGTTGCCGAGGCGTTGTGCGGCGCCGGCGGGAGGAAGGACATTTGGAACTTGGACTGCTTTGTGTATCCACAACCGGAGGTGACTACCGCTACGGCGAGCAACGAAAAAGAGCAGAGAGTCGAGGTTCGAACTTCCATCCCACCGCCTCAAATTATGAAAATTAAGTACTTCTGCGGGCCGTAACCCGGTATTGACCCTAGTAGCCTAACTCACACACGGCACCAAAAGCAACCACTACCTCAGGTAGGTGCCCCGTGTGTGTGTCACCCGCACACGAGGCTGTGTATTTATTCCTCTTCTTCTTCTTCGCCCGATTTGGCAGCCTTCGCGGCGGCGACTACCTTGTCCGCCTGCAATTGCGGCACGTAATCGTAATGGTCGAACTCCATCGTGAAGCTCGCCCGGCCCTGGGTCATGGCCGTCAAATCACTTTGATAGTTCAACATTTCCGACATGGGCACCTGGGCGCGGATGAACTGGGTGGCCCCCTTGGTATCCATGCCGGCGATTCGCCCGCGGCGGCTGTTGAGGTCGCCCATCAGGTCGCCGGCGTACTCCACCGGCGCCTGGATCTCGGCATTCATAATGGGTTCGAGCAGCGCCGGCCTGGCTTCCAGCATGGCGGCCTTAAACGCCTTGCGCGCCGCCAGCTTGAACGCGAGTTCGCTGGAATCCACGTCGTGATAGGAGCCGTCGTAGACCGTGACCTTGAAATCCACCATGGGGAAGCCGGCCAGGTAGCCGTTAGCGGCCGCGTCCACCATGCCCTTTTCCACCGCGGGTATGAAGTTTTTCGGGATGGAACCGCCGAAGATCTCATTGGCGAACTGGAAGCCGCTGCCGCGCGCCAGGGGCTCCATCTTGACCCAGCAGTCGCCGAACTGCCCGTGACCTCCGGTCTGCTTCTTATGGCGTCCCTGGACATCCGCCTTGCCGCGAATGGTCTCTCGATACGGGATCTTGGGCGCTTTTAAGGTGACATCCACGCCATAGCGCTTCTTCAAACGGCTGACCACGATTTCCACGTGCTGCTGTCCGCTGCCGGCCAGCAGGAACTCGCGCGTCTGCGGGTCGCGGTAGAAACGCAAGGACTGGTCTTCTTCCAGGATGCGGTGGACGGCGTTGCCCATGCGGTCTTCGTCGTTGCGCGACTTGGCTTCAATCGCGAAGGCGATGGAGGGCTCCGGCAGTTTGACCGGCGGGTAGGTGATATCGAAGCCCTTTTCGGCCAGCGTGTCGCCGGTCAACGTGTCCTTGAGCTTGGCAACCGCGCCGATATCGCCGGCATGCAGTTCGGTGATGGGCTGCAAGGTTTTGCCGTGCGGGCTGCTCAGGTGCGCCAAACGTTCCGCCGAATTCTTGTTCACGTTTTGCAGATTGCAGTCGTTCTTGACGATGCCGGTATCGACCCGGAAGAAGTTGATGCGCCCGGCGAACGGGTCGGCGGTGGTCTTGAAGACGTAGGCCGAGGCCAGGTCGCTTTCGGCGATCGGCCGATGGGCCTCGGTGCCGTTGACGAACGCCGTGATCTCGCCGCGCTCGGTCGGATTCGGCATATCGTCGACGATCAGGTCGAGGATCAAGTCGCTGCCGATGTTGTGGTTGGCGGCGGCGCACATCACCGGGAAAATGCGCAATTCGCGAATCCCCGTGCGCATGCCGTCGAGAATATGCTCCACCGGAAGCGTGCCCTTCTCGAAGAACTCTTCCATGTAGGCATCATTGCCTTCAGCGACCATTTCCACCAGGGCTTCGTGAGCCGTCTGCGCCTCCGCGGCGTACTCGGCGGGGATGTCGCCTTCCTTACCTTTCCCGTCGCCATCCGGCGTGTAGGTGAAGGCCCGCATGCGAATCAGATCGACAATGCCCTTGAACTCGCGCTCGCTGCCCATGGGCAGGTGGATCGGTACGGCGGTGCGTCCGAAGTTTTCCTGGACGCTGGCCAGCGCGCGTTCGAAATCGGCGCGCTCGCGATCCAGCTTGTTCACCACAATGGCACGCGGGAGTTTGAACTGCTCGGCGAAGGCCCAGACCTTTTCGGTCTGCACTTCCACCCCGGCAACGCCGTCCACCAGGACGATCGCGGCATCGGCAGCCACCAGGGCGCCGCGCGTATCGTTAATAAATATGTTGTAACCCGGTGTATCGAGGAGATTGATCTTGGTCTTCTTCCACTCGGCCACGGCGATGGCAGTAGAGATGGTGATTTTGCGTGAGATTTCCTCCTCGTCAAAATCCGTGATCGTGTTGCCCTCATCGACGCGGAGGAGGCGGTTGGTGGCTCCGGCGGTGAACAGCAACCCGGCGGTGAGCGTGGTCTTGCCGGAATCGCCGTGGCCCACTACACCAACGTTCCGGATATCCTTGCTTTCGTAGACTTTCACGGAATTGCTCCCTCTTCAAAACGGCATGTTAACACGTAGTGGGACAGACGATCGTTTTGTGTCGTCTGTCTCGTTCGCCAGGCAGTGACAGACCACAAAAGGCGATGGTCTGTCCCACCGGTCCTACGATCCCACCACGCCAGTCAGAGGACTGCTCGCCGACGCATAGAGCTTCTTCGGCATGCGGCCCGATTCCCACGCCAGCCGCCCGGCCTCGACGCCGAGTTTCATGGCGCGCGCCATCTTCAGCGAGTCGTCCGCCAACGCGATGGCGGTGTTCATCAGCACTCCGTCGGCGCCCAGTTCCATGGCGATCGCGGCATCGCTGGCCGTGCCCACGCCGGCATCCACAATCATCGGCACCTGGGTGATCAGCTCGCGGAAAATGCGCAGATTCACCGGATTCTGTATGCCGAGCCCGCTTCCGATGGG
>JADGNT010000807.1 GCA_017883345.1 Candidatus Solibacter sp.
GGCCAGGGTCGCGAGCTTCTCCAGGTCGTCGCGCCGGCCCTCGCCCGCGCAGAGCCGTTCCAGAATCTCCAGCATCCGCTTGGTGCCGATGCGGCAGAAGGTGCATTTGCCGCAGGATTCCGCCTGGGTGAATTTGAGGAAGAAGCGCGCGATATCCACCATGCAATCGCGCTCGTCCAGCACCACCAGGCCGCCCGAGCCCATGATGGCGCCGGTCTGCGCCAGGGCATCGTAGTCGATGGGCGTATCGGCCAGGCGCGCCGGGATGCAACCGCCGGACGGTCCGCCGAGTTGCACGGCTTTGAACTGCCGCCCGTGCTTGATGCCGCCGCCGATCTCCTCCACCACTTCGCGAATCGTGATGCCCATGGGGACTTCGATCAAGCCGCCGCGATTGATCTTGCCGGCGAGCGCGAAGACTTTCGTGCCGCGGCTGGTTTTGGTGCCGAACGCGGCGAACGCTTCGGCGCCGTGGCGCAGGATCCACGGCACACAGGCCAGCGTCTCGACATTATTAATGATGGTGGGCTTGCCACGAAAGCCGCGTTCCACCGGGTACGGCGGCCGCAGTTTGGGCATGCCGCGCTTGCCCTCGAGCGACTGGATCAGCGCGGTCTCCTCGCCGCAGACGAAGGCGCCCGCCCCTTCGCGAACCTCTAGCCGCAGCGCGCCCAGCAACCCGCGCTCCGTGGCCTGCACGATGGCGGCGCGCGTGTGGCGAACGGCCAGCGGATATTCCGCGCGAATGTACAGGTACCCCTGGGTGGCGCCCACCGCATACGCCGCGATGGCGAGGCCCTCCAGCACGCGGTGCGGGTCGCTCTCCAGCACCAGGCGGTCCATGAACGCGCCGGGGTCGCCTTCGTCGCCGTTGCAGATGACGTACTTCACCGGATCGGGATTGGCCCGCGCGATCTTCCACTTGGTGCCGGTGGGAAAGCCCGCGCCGCCACGTCCGCGCAGGCCCGAATTCGCGATGGCTTCAACCACCGTGTCGGGGGGGAGATCCTGGCACTTCATCAGCGCCTGGTAGCCCGCGCGCGCCAGGTAATCGTCGATGTTCAGCGGGTCGATCTCGCCGCAGTTTTCGAGCACGATGCGTTTCTGCTTGGCGAGGTAGCTGGCGGATGGCCCGGTCTGCCGGTCGAGCGGGGGCTCGGCGGCGGGCTGGGCCCACGTGGGAAGCCAGGCGGGACGGAGGTGCTGGCGGGCGATGCGCTGGGCGCCATCGGCGGTCACGTTGCCGTAGAGCGTGACCCGGCCGCCGGGCTCCACCACTTCCACCATCGGCTCGCAGTGGCACATGCCGTTGCAGCCCACGGTCTTGACGATGGCGCGCGCGCCCGCCCGTTCCGTGGCTTGCACCAAGGCGGTGCGCACCGGCTCGCCGCCGCTGGCGACGCCGCAGGAGCCGAGCCCGATCCGGATTTCGAGAGCTGACTGCTTCATGCCGGCTCCATTTGGCAGGCTGAAGCCTGCCCCACCGCGACGCCGCAGGAGCCGAGCCCGATCCGGATTTCGACCGCGGACTGCTTCATGCCGGCTCCGTCTCCGCAAAGGGCGCCAGAGCATGGCACGCGGTGGCGGGCGTCAGTCTGCCGGAGGTGTGCCCATCCACGGTCAGCACGGGCGCCAGGCTGCAGCAGCCCAGGCAGGCCACTTCGTCCACCGTGAACAGGCGCTCGGCGTCGGTGTCGGCGCCCTCGGGGATTTTGAGATGGCGGCGCAGTTCTTCGGTGATCTGGCGGGCGCCGGCAACGTGGCACGCCGTCCCGTGGCAAACCCGCACCACGTGCTTGCCCACCGGAGAGCGGCGGAACTGGCCGTAGAAGGACGACGTGCCGGCCACCTCGGCGGGCGTGATTTCGGTCAACTCGCACAGGCGGTGCAGGGCCTCGTCGGGGAGGTAGCGATAGTGGCTCTGGATGGCCTGTAGCAGGATGATGGCCGCCTCTTTGCCGCGTCCCTCGCGGGCCACGAGTTCATCGACGAAGAAGAGATCGATCTGGGGAGGGGCCGGGATCGCTCCCTGACGGTCGCGGCTCGGAACGAGGGGTTGGGAGCCAGTGTCCCGATCCGAGCCGCGACCGTGAGGGAGCGATTTCTTCACCACACGCTTCGCCGCCGTCAGGAAAACCGCCGATGCGAGAATCAGCAGCCAGGCGATGGCGTTGTCCCGTGATTTGCGCGCAAGCCGCGCGGCGGTGATTCGCTTCTGCTCTCCGGCCAGTTTGGGCGCTAACGCGGCATCGGATTTCACCTGCTCCTGTTCCGCCTTGATGAGTTGGTCGTCCTTCGGCCCACGCCGCGAGGCGATGGCGTAGTCGGTCAACAGAATCGCCACGCACAACGCGATCAGGCCGCCAGAGGCCAAAGCCGCAGTGCGCGCCGCGGTTCTCATGACAGCGTCACCAGTTCCGCCTTGGCGTGCGCCAGGTCGCCATCGCAGGGGCACGATGCGTAGCAGCGGGCGCAATACAGACAGTCTTTGCGAACCGCGCGCATGTGGTCGATGGCGCCGTAGGGGCAAGCGTCGGCGCAGAGCCCGCAGTCGAGTTCCTTGTCCGGCGTGATGGTGACTCCGCGCCGCGCCAGCCGCGTACACCATGCCAACAAGCCGCCATACGGGCACAGGTAGCGGCAGTAGGGCCGTCCCACGAACATGCCGAGCAGCAGAAAACCGCCGCCCAGCAGCAGCATGTGGGGCGCGCCGGTGCGGCGAAAGAATCCGACGAACGGGTCGAACCGGCAGATCAGGAAGTCGCGCCCGAGGGCGGGTTTGATCGCTAGCCCGATGGCGAGAGCGAGATACACGTACTTCAGCAGGCCCAGCGCGCGGTCGAGCCGCGGCGGCACCTGAACCGGTTTCAGCACCACCAGTTCCTGTAT
>JADGNT010000102.1 GCA_017883345.1 Candidatus Solibacter sp.
CGGACAACCTTGTTCCTGTAGACAAGGGACCGGGAGTAGATGGTGGCGCCACGCCGGCCGAGGTGGGCGAGCTTGTTGGTCCAGAAGTGGTGCCAAAAGAGGTCATCTTCACGGTCGGGAACACCCGTGTAGAAGCGGACCTCGGCAAGTTCCCACCCATGCGAATTCGAGACGGCGGAAGCCAACGCGATGGGAGCGAAATTGGGATACGTGTAACCGAAGGCATGCCGTGCGGCGTGATAGAGGTTCTGGCCGTCGAAGAACACGATGGCCCGCTTCGGAGACGGTTCGAACGCCATTCAGCAGGCCCCCAAAAACAAATGGCTCTGTAGCAGAATCTATGGGTAGGATAGTTGGGGAAACGCCGCTCCCGGTGGAAGAATCCGAAAGCGGGACTGTTCCGAGGGGCATGCCGGAGCCGGCGTCGGGGACTCCGTCCCCGAACCCCTGGGATTTGTCGCTTTCACGCCAGAATGTTTGTTCTACACTGAAGGAACTTGAACGGAGGATAGGGCTCCGCAGGGATGCGACCCGAGCGCCGGTTCGAGGGCCGGAATGGCAAGGGGCGGCTTCGATGCAGAGGCCGCTCCCCAAACTACAAATTAGACACCGCCGGATATTAGCTTATTGCGGGCGAAAAATGGTCTTGACAGTGGGGTCCACTTCACAATACACTTTTCGATGGACACTTTTGAGGTGAAACGGACTTCCGGGGCGCCGCAATGTTTGCGCTTTGTTTCCGCTTACTTGGCTCGATGTTTGTAAACAGATTATAACCATTGGCAGAACTTGTCCAACCAGGCGCCGCGACATAAACTGAGCTTCCAATCCAGCAGAGCGAAAAAGGGAAGGTCCGGGGTTTGCCCGGGCCGGCAGAGTAGGGCGGTTTTCCAGCCGCAGTCGACCGGTTTGTCATCATCTCGAAAAGTGAAGCGAGGATACACGGATGTTTAAAAGAGCTGCAATCGCAATCATCGGGATCTGTCTGGCCGCTATGCCGGGCTGGTCTCAGGAATCTAGAGGTACCGTTTTAGGGCGCGTCACGGACAGTTCCGGCCTGGTAGTTCCGGATGCAACGGTCCAGATCAGCAACATCGCCACCGGCGTAACGGTGAAAGGTTCGGCGAACGGGGAAGGCAACTTCTTTTTTTCGTTCCTGATCCCCGGAACCTACCAGATCATCGCCGAGAAGACCGGCTTTAAGCGCTTCCAGCGCGACGGAATCGAAGTCCACGTCAACGATCGCCTGGAAGTGAACATTCCTCTCCAACTCGGCGTCGTGTCGGATACTGTGACCGTCACGGAGGAGGCGCCGCTGCTGGATACTACCAGCGCCTCGGTGGGCCGCGTGGTGGACTCTAAAGAGGTCCGCGAACTGCCCATGAACCACGGCGACCCGGACAACCTGATTCGCTTGAGCGGCGGCGTAGCGTTCACCGACAGCCCGTCCAAAGACCAGCCTTGGCAGATGTTGAACACGGCCTATGCCATGGCCGGCCAGAAGTCTTCCACCAACGAGTTCACGCTGGATGGCGCCTCGAACACGCTGCACGACGTCGCGCGCGGATCGGTGGCCGAAGCCTGGACACCCACCGGCGACTCGGTGGCGGAATTCAAGGTGCAGACCGCGACCTTCGACGCTTCGACGGGCCAGACCCAGGGCGCGGTGGTGAACGTCAGCCTCAAATCCGGCACCAACCAGTTCCATGGCACCGCCTATTGGGCTAAGCAGATGCCGAACTTCAACGCCAACCTGTTCTTTGCGAACATCGCCGGCCAGAAAATCGGGAATTTCCACTACAATCGCGTCGGCGGCACCCTGAACGGCCCGGTGATCATCCCCAAACTGTACAACGGCAAGAACCGCACCTTCTTCATGGTCGCCTACGAATACATCAAGTCCACCACCATCGCGGGAACCATCGCCACCGTGCCCACCGCCGCCAACCGCACCGGAGATTTCTCCGCGCTGTTGAAGCTGGGCGCCAACTACCAGATTTACGATCCCTTCACCCGCGTACCCGCGGCCAACGGGCGCTTCAGCAATTCGCCGCTGCCCGGCAACATCATCCCGGCCAACCAGATCAGCCCCATCGCCAAGAACATTCTGAGCTACTATCCGCTGCCCGACCCCACGGGAGGCACTTCCGATTTCGGCAACAACCTGAACCGTTCGCAGTGGCCCAGCCGCATCCCCTACGACACGCAGCTCTACAAGTTCGACCAGGTGGTGAGCGACCGCAACCGGTTCATGTTCCGCCTGAACAAGAACTACCACGAGAGCAACGACACCGACTATTTCGGTTTCACCAACCCGGCGCTCGGCGCCTTCTTCTGGACCGAAGCTGCAGGCTTCGCGGCGGACGACGTGCACTCCTTCAGCTCTACCCTGGTGATGGATATCCGGATCAGCGATACGCGCTTCGTGCGTGCGCAGAAACCGGAAGTGGCGGGGCAGAATTTCATGCTGAGTTCGCTCGGCTTCCCGACCTCCATCGAAAATCAGATCCAGCCGGGGTTCCACGAGTTCCCGGCCATCACCATGACCGGCTACACTTCGCTCGGTTCCCGCACGCCGCTCTTCAAGCAGACCCAGACCCAGTCCCTGACGGTTTCGTTCGACAAAATTAAGGGCGCGCACGATTTCAAGTTCGGCGGTGAGTACCGCCGGTATCCCGACAACCAGTGGTCGGGCAGTTCCTCCACCGGCCTGCTGTTGGGCTTCACCGAAGCCTACAACCAGGGACCGCTGGATAGCTCGGCGGCTTCGCCGCGCGGCCAGGCACTAGCCGCGCTGCTGTACGGCCTGCCCTCGTCGGGCACTCTGACCATCCCGGCCGCCAGCAATTTTGCGGATGTCTCCTCCGTGATCGCCGGCTATTTGCAGGACAACTGGAAAGTCACCCGCAAGCTCACCCTGAACCTCGGGTTGCGCTATGAACTCGAGAGCCCGATGACAGAGCGCTACAACCGCGCCGTGTACGGGTTTGACCCGACCGCCACGCAGCCGTTCTCGGCGCAGGTCAAGGCGAATTACGCCCTCAACCCCACTCCGGAAATCTCCGCATCGGCATTCTCGGTCAACGGCGGCCTCACCTTCGCCGGCGTCAACGGCAATTCGCGGGCGCTCTATGCGCGCGACACCAACAACGTCATGCCGCGTTTCGGCTTCGCCTACAGCGCGAACCCGAAGACGGTAGTGCGCGGCGGCTACGGCATCTATTTCGGCTCCCTCGGGACCCGCATGCAAGATGCCATCCAGACCGGCTTCATCCAGAACACCACGGTGATTCCCACGCTCGATGGCGGCCAGACCTTCTCCGCCACCCTGGGCAGTCTGTTCCCCAACGGGTTCCTGCCCGCGGTGGGTTCCGCGGCGGGAGCGCTCACCAACATGGGCAACGCCCTCACGTTCAACCCGTACCACCCGGTAGCGGCGCGACTGCAGAAATTCCAAGTCGATATCGAACGCGAACTCCCCGGCCAAGTCCTGCTGGATATCGGCTACATGGGTGCGCGCGACAACGATCTCGAAATCGTCCGCTCCCTGAGCGCTTTGCCGGACCAGTATCTCAGCACCACCGGGGTACGCGATCAGGCCACCATCAATTACCTGACCGCCAACCTGCCGAACCCGTTCACCACTCCGGAGTTTAACGGCACTGGCCGCGCCGGTTCCGTGATTTCGCGCGCCGCGCTGCTTTCGCCTTTCCCGCAGTTCACCAGCGTGAGCGCTTACGATTACGATGGCAAGGCTTCGTACAACGCGATGAACGTGAGAATCGAGAAGCGCTTCTCCCACGGCTTCATGGCGCAGGCCAACTATACGTTCTCGAAGTTCATCGAATCCACCAGCTACCTGAACCCGGGCGACCCGCTGCCCACGCGGGCCATCTCCAACCAGGATTTCCCCCATCACGTGTCCATCAGCGGCATCCTCGAACTCCCGTTCGGCAAGGGCCGCAAGTTCCTGTCGAGTTCCCACTCGGTTGCGGGTGTGGTGCTGGGCGGCTGGCAGCTGGCGCCGGTTTACACGTACCAGAGCGGTGCGGCCATCGGCTTCGGCAACTCCCTCCTCACCTGCCCCATCTCGCAGGTGCCCATCTCCGGCAAGAACAACGACAAGGTTTACCAGTGGTTCAACACCAGCTGCTTCAACCGCGTTTCGTCGCAGCAGCTGGCCAATAACCTGATCACCCTGTCCCCGCGCTTCGGCGGTATCCGCGCCGACGCTTACAATTACTTCGACGCTTCCATCATGAAGTCCACCAGAATCCACGAGAGGCTGGCGGTGGAGTTCCGGGTGGAAGTGCTGAACCTGCTCAATCAGGTGACCTTTGCCGCGCCCAACACCTCCCCGACCAGCACCTCGTTCGGACAGGTGACCGCGCAGTCGAACGTTCCCCGGCGCATGCAGTTTACGCTACGGCTGCAGTTCTAAGCCGGGTTTCAAAGGAACATAGTCTGAAGTGAGGAGAAGGTTCGTGACGACATTTCGATTCCGCAGCAACGGCGGTTGCCAACCTGGTTGCCAACGGTCGCCCAGGACAGCATCCTGCCCCACAGCGGTACTCGCTTTACTTGCCCTGTGCGTTGGGGCCTATGGACAGGAGGGGACGGAGGCCAAGCATACGCCGGCGGTCACCGCCGCGCACCCGCTTCTGCCCATCGGTGCGGCGGCTCCGGACTTCGAACTCCCCGGAATCGACGGCAAGACTCACAAACTGGCCGAGTACAAGGACCCGATCCTGGTGATTATGTTCCTTTGCAACCACTGCCCGACGTCGCAACTCTACGAGGGCCGCATGATGAAGCTCGTAGAGGACTACAAAGGTAAAGGGGTTGGCTTCGTGGGAGTCAACCCCAATGACCCGAGCGCCGTCACGCTCTCCGAACTGGGCTATACCGATGTCAGCGATAGCCTGGAAGAGATGAAGGTCCGCGCCGAGTATCGCCACTTCAATTTTCCCTATCTGTACGACGGCGATACCCAGAAGATGACGCAGGCGTATGGCGCGCAGGCCACGCCGCACGTCTTCATTCTGGACAAGGAACGGAAACTGCGCTACGAAGGGCGCATCGACAATGCGCAGCGCGAATCGCTGGTGAAGACGAAGGATGCCCGGCTGGCGCTGGACGCGATGCTGGCGGAAAAGCCGGTCGCGGTACCGCACACGCCGTCGTTCGGCTGTTCCACCAAGTGGAAATCGAAGATCGACAGCCAACTGGCGCAGAAGAAGAAGTTCGAGGCTGAACCCGTAACCCTGGACACGATCTCGGCGGCCGAACTCAAGAAGTTGCGGACGAACCCCACGGACAAGGTCATCCTGGTGAATTTCTGGGCCACGTGGTGCGGCCCCTGCATCAGCGAATTCCCGTCGATTCTGGAGACGTGGCGGATGTTCCGCCGTCGGGATTTCGACCTGATTACCATCTCCACCAACTACCCCGATGAAAAGAACGGAGTCCTGAAGACCCTGCAGTCGCTGCACGCTTCCAGCAGGAATCGGCACTTCGCCTCCGACGATACGTATGCCCTGCAGGCTGCTTTTGAAGCCAAATGGGATGCCGGCGTGCCCTTCACCATGGTGATCGCGCCGGGCGGCAAGGTGCTTTACCAGGTCCAGGGCGAAGTGGATCTCTACGCCATGCGGCGCGCCATTCAGGCTAACCTGGAAAACGAGACTTATGTGGGCCACCCCGGCTATTGGGCGGCTAAGTAGAAGAGGCTTTCGTCAACCGGTCGAAATTTTATGAAGAGAACCAGTAGCACATTACGAGCCTTGGCCTTCTGTGGTGCGGCAGCCGTCTGCTGCGCCCAGAGCGTCGGGCAATTCGAAGGCAGCAACGACGTGGGCGTGACGCCCGCGAAGGGGAAGGCCGAGTTCGAAGCGGCTTCCGGCCAGTACCGCGTCACCGGTGGTGGCGCCAATATCTGGGGCAATACCGACGCCTTCCAGTTCGCCTGGAAGAAGCTGTCGGGCGACGTGGCGCTCACCGCCGACGTGCAGTTCATCGGCGCGGGCACCGTGGCCCATCGCAAGGCCGCCCTGATGGTCCGCCAGAGCCTGGATGCCGACTCCGCGTACGCAGACGTGGCGCTGCACGGGGATGGCTTGACGTCTCTGCAATACCGGCCCACCGCGGCCGCCGCCACACTGGAATCGAAGCAGGAAGCCAAGAGCGATCTCACCGGTCTGGTGCGGATTCGCATCGAGCGCCGCGGCAACAACTTCACCATGATCGCCGGCAAGCCCGGCGGACCCATGACCACCACCGGACCCGTCGTCACCGCGCTGAAAGATCCCGTCTACGTCGGTCTCGCCGTGGGCTCGCACGACGCCAATATCCTGGAGACGGCGGTGTTCACCAACGTGACCGTGCAGGCACTGCCTGACGCTCGCCCGGTGCAGCGCTTCAGCAGCAAGATCTCCATCTTCGATACGCGCGACAAGTCCATCCACACGGTCTTTCAGGCGGATACGGTCTTCGAGGCGCCGAACTGGTCTAACGATGGCAAGTTCCTCATCGTCAACTCCGGCGGACGCCTCTATCGCCTGGCAGCGGATATCTCCGGCAACGCCAAGCCGGAACTCATCAATATCGATCCGACGCTGCGCCTGAACAACGATCACGCTCCGTCGCCCGATGGCAAACTGATCGCCTTCTCGGCCAGCACAGCGACGTCCCGCGGCTCGCAGGTCTACCTCTGCAACGCCGATGGCTCCAACACCCACATCATGGTGAAGGAAACCCCCAGCTACTTCCACGGCTGGTCGCCCGACGGCAAGTATCTCGCCTACGTGCACCAGCATCCCGGTCCCAACGGGACGCCCGCCAATTACGATATCTTCCGCATTCCCGCGGCCGGCGGCGAATCCGAGCAGCTCAACTCCAACGGCGGCTACGACGATGGTCCGGACTATTCGCCCGACGGCAAATGGATCTACTACAACACCGACCGCTCCGGCACCTGGGACGTTTGGCGCATCCCCGCCGACGGCGCCGGCCCCGGCGACGTGAAGGCCGAGCGCGTCACCAGCGACGACATGGAAGACTGGTTCCCGCATCCTTCGCCCGACAAGAAGTGGCTGCTGTTCCTCTCCTTCGCCAAAGGTGTCGCCACGCACAACGATAAGCTTCCCGGCACGCAACTGCGCATGATGCCGCTGCCCGGCAACAAACTGGCCAAAGATCCGAAGATCCAGGTGGTCACCACCTTCTTCGGCGGACAGGGCACCATCAACGTCAACTCGTGGGCGCCCGATTCCAAGCGCTTCGCCTACGTCATCTACGAACCGCTGCCGCCTGCCGGAGCGCCCAAATGAGCCGCACTCTGAACCATGCGGCGCAGTGGCTGGGGACGGCGTTGCTGCCCCTCGCGCTGCTGCCGGCGTCGCTGGCGGCAGCCGACGCGCCCAGGCCCAAAATCACCGGCGTGGCGCACATCTCGATCTACGCGCACGATTACGAAAAGTCGCGGGCCTTCTACCGCGACTTCCTCGGATTGGAAGAGCCATACTCGCTGCCCAAACCCGATGGAACGCCTTCCATGACGTTCTTCAAGATCAACGAGCGGCAGTATCTGGAACTGTCGCCTGAAGTCGTGCCCAACACGGACCGCCTGAACCACATCTCCATCGAGACTGACAACGCCGAAGCCATGCGCCTGTATCTGGCATCGCGCGGCGTCACCGTGCCGAAGCAGGTGGGCAAAGGCCGCATCGGCAATTCCAACTTCAACATCAAAGATCCCGAAGGCCACACCGTAGAGATCGTGCAATACGAGCCGGCGGGATGGACTGTGCGGGAGAAGGGCAAGTTCGTGCCCGAAACCCGCGTCTCCAAGCGGATGATGCACCTCGGCATCATCGTCACGCAGTTCGACGCTGAAATGAAGTTCTACCAGGACATTCTCGGCTTCAGCGAGATCTGGCGCGGCAGTTCCTCCGGAACGCAGCTCTCGTGGGTCAACCTCAAAGTTCCGGACGGGGACGACTACCTCGAGTTCATGCTCTACAAAGAGGCGCCCGCGGCGGATAAGCGGGGCACCGCGCACCACATCTGCCTCGAAGTTCCCAGCGTCGCCGATAGCGTGGCGGCTCTCGAAACCAAGCCGTACCGGAAACAGTACACGCGCCTGATCGAGCCTAAGACCGGCATCAATCGCAAGCGTCAGGCCAACCTCTTCGATCCGGATGGCACGCGTACCGAACTGATGGAGAGGGCGACGATCGACGGTAAACCGACCCCGCCTTCGACGGCTCCTCCTCCGCGCTGAAGACCAAGGCAGGGCATGCTCTGTAGCTTGCCCTGCACTCGCGTTCATCAGCGCTTTATTGCGGGACTGGCAGCGAGACGGCAGCCCCGCTTTTTTGTGTGCGGACGCCGGATGGCGCAGGGCCGGCACTTCAGCGAACTGCGAGTTCGCCAGCCTGCGCCTTGGCGAGAACGTACGGACCTTCGGGAATCACCGCGACGGTCCCGCCCGGTGGCACGGTGGACAGCAGCGCGGCGACGGCGGCCTCCAGCGTGGCGTAGGATTGGCCCCACAGGCCCGCGTGATATTCCGCCGGCAGACCCGGAACATACCACGCCAGGCGCTGGCGCGTGGTTACCAGCGCCAGTTTCTCCAACTGCCACTGATCGACGGTCACCGGAGCCCCCTGGAGGGCCTCCAGAAACGCCGCGTCCGACACGCCCCCTTGGATCATCCGTGCGAACTCCGGCGCGCCCACGCCTTTCGTGCACGCCGCGGCCAGCAGTATCGAGCCTCCCGGCTTCACGATGTGGGACGCCGCGGTCACGCCCTTGATGCACTGGTAATACGTCAGGTCCAGCGGATACCCGGCGGACGTCGTGATGGCGGCGTCCACTGGTTCGTCCAGCACTTCCAGCAGCACGCGGGAGACGAATTCCACTCCGCTGCGGTGCGCCCGCTCCGGGTCTCCGGCGAACACCGCGGCGATCGACCGGTCGCGGGCCAGCGCCACGTCCACGATAAAATCGTGCCGCGCCATTCGGGCGATCTCCAGCAGTTCGCGGTGCAGTGGGTTGTCTTCGATGGAGCCTTCCACGGAGCGCTCGTCCCGCATGAATTTCGGACTGTGCAGCACCTTGATGGTCTCCTGCGCGGCAATTCCCGGGGCCACCAGCTTGCGGCCGCCCGAATATCCCAGCATGAGGTGCGGCTCGATGAAGCCGAGCGTGATGCGCAGGTCGGCCGCAATGAAACGTTCGTCGATGTGGACCGGCGTGCCGGAGCCAGTCGCGCCTAGGTGCCGGTGGGACGCCAGATCGCGCGAGTCGTGGTTCACCACGCGATAGGCGCAGGCGATCTCTTCTCAGCATATCTCGCGAATCTCGGCGTCGGTGCGGCGCGGTGCAGGCCCGTGGCGATCAGGATGGTGACGGCTTCCCGCGGGATTCCCGCCTCTGCCAGGCGGCGCAGCACGGGCGGCAGCGTGAGGCGGTTGGGCGCCGGCCGCGTGATGTCGCAGACGGAGATGGCGGCGCTACGCTTGCCGCGCGCGAGTTCGGCCAGCGGGGGTGCGCCGATGGGGCGGTCCAGTGCCGCTTCCAGTGCGCCTTGCCAATCGGGCAGGGGAGTGGCGGACTTGGCTTCCAGCACGCGATACCGGAACCCCTCCGGCAACTCTACTTTGATTCCGGTCTTCCCGAATGCGAGTTCGATTTGCATATCAACGCCATCGTACTACTTACGTGAGTGCCCCCCAAAAAACGCGAGACCAGTGCGGCCCCTTCGGATGCAAGGGTCTGGTATACGACAACGGGCGCGCGCTACTTCATGCCTCGGAGCGTGCTGCATCTCGCCGCCGAATACGATCCCCACGGGCGGGGTTCGGAGTCGAACGCGGCCTTGGGCACGAACTGAGGTTAACTCAAGGCATCCGGGTGGCTCTCGATGTAATCCATCAGCTCGCCAACTTGCTGTTCGGTGAGCAGGTCGAGCGCGAAGTGGCTCGCCAAGTAAGTGAAAGCGAAAGCAACGCGAGAATCTGTCAGTGAGCCTGAGCCCTCGCTTGCGGTGGCTACGTAGCTAGCCAGTGCCGCCTCTGTGATTTCGCGCATGGCCCGTTTTGATCGCCGCATTCCCCGAAATTTGAGTGCGGTCACCGGGCCGAGATGGAAGAGTTCGGCTGCGCCGAAAGACGCCCCGGCAAGGGGACCGAAAGGGATCGCTTCGGATGCGTCGCGAAGCGCTCGCGCGATCTCGATCAGCCAGCCTTCACGACCGGTGGGAAGTGGATTCAT
>JADGNT010000808.1 GCA_017883345.1 Candidatus Solibacter sp.
GGCCTCAGTGGTCACCTCAAAACCGGCCAATGGTGGTCACCCCAAAACCGGCCAATGGAAAACGCAGTTCGGACAACATTTGTTATACCCCGCTCAACCTCGGTTCGGCAAGGAGTTTCAGGGTAAGAAGTTTCTTTGGCGAGCGCCCGAAGGGCGCGAGCCGAGGTCGGGTTGGCGGGGGAAGAAGCCATCGCCGACCCTGTGGGAATGTGGAAATCGCGCGGTTGGCGATTTCCAAGCGCGGTGGGAAACGACGGGAAACCGCCGTTTGGTTTTCCGCGTTTTCCACGGCGCGGCATTTCCATAGGGTCATTGCGCTACCGCCGATTTCGTGCGCCAGCTCTTCGGCCCGCATTTGAGCACGTGGCCATGATGGAGTAGGCGGTCCAGCATCGCGCTTACCGCCGCCGTATCGCCCAGCAACTTGCCCCAGTCCTCGACCGGGCGGTTCGATGTCAACAGCGTGCTGGCCCGCTCGTAGCGGCGCATCACGATTTCCAGCAGATCCTCGGCCGCCGTCAGCGGCAGTTTGCGCATGCCAAAGTCATCGATGATCAGCAGAGGCGCCGTCGCGATTGCGGTCATGTACTGGTTCCGCGTGCCATCGGCGACCGCATCGGCCAGCTCTTCCAGCAGCACGTGCGTCTCACGGTAGAGCACCCGGTGTCCCTGCAGAATGGCCGCTTGCCCGATGGCCTGAGCCAGATGCGATTTCCCCGTGCCGCCGGGGCCGAGAAACAAGGCGTCCTCGCGCTGGTCGATGAACCGGCAGGCAGCCAGATCGAAGACCAGGCTGCGGTTCATCTTCGGATTGAAGGCGAAGTCGAAGTTATCCAGTGTCCGGTGGGCGTCGCGGAAGCCGGCCTCTTTGCGCCGCCGCTCCAGCAGACGGTCGGATCGGCGCGTGAGTTCGTCCGATACCAGGCAGGAGAGCAGATCGATGGGAGCCATCGGTTCGGCTTGGGCTTGGCGCAGTCGCGTCTCCAGCACCGCGGCGATACCGCCCAGCCGAAGCTGCCGCAAGGCGCGTTCCAGTTCTGTGATGTTCATGGTTTGGGTTCCTTTGTTTTTTCCTCGATCAGGTCACGATAAAGAGTGAGTTGGCGAATCAGCGGATCGACTTGCCGCAAGCTCAAGGGAGGTTGGCTGCGGCGTTCCAGATAGCGGCGCACGAAGCGGTAGTTGCAGGATTCCAGTTCCAGGGCGGCCGCACAGGCTTCTTCCACGCGCGCCACGCCGTACTTTTTCTGGAACGACAGAATCCCCAGGATGCGGCGCAAGGCCGGTTCTCCCTCGCGCTGGTGCAGGCCCGCGCACAACGCGCCGATGTGGGCGCCCTGCTTGCCGGCGCGCGCCAGCAGTTGCACGGTACTGGGCGGGGTTTGCTTCGGACGATCCTCTTCCTGAATCCGATGCCGGCCACGCTCCTGACGCAGATGCTCGCGCAGAAGCTGTCCGGTTTGCGGGTGGAGCACACGAACCCGCACCCCATCCCATTGCACCGGCACGCGCCGGCCGATCCAACCCGGCGGCGTGCTGTAGTAGGCCGCTTCCACCTCCACGCAACCATCCGGATGCACAGTGCGTTCGCCGTACTGGTAGTAGCGGAATGGCTCGACAGGCAGTGGCTGCAGGGCAGGCTTCTCTTCGGCGAACATAGCCGCGACCTGGCGTTTGGTGGTGCCGTGAATGCGCGTGTCGGCCCAGCGCTCCTCCCATCGATCCAGATAGGCTTGGGCTTCCGGCAGGCTTTCAAAGCGCTGTCCTTTCAGCGGCGTCTTCTTCGCATGTCCGACGCCGGATTCGACCTTCCCCTTCCGATCCGGATCGCGCACACGGCAGGGCATGGCTACCGCGCCGTAGTGCCGCAGCAGATCGCCATACAGCGGATTGATGGCCGGGTCGTAGATGTCGGGCGTCAACACGCCTTCGCCCAGGTTGTCCAGCACGATCACTTTGGTGACGCCTCCCAAACGGCGGAAGGCCGTTTCGTGCAACTCGGCCCAGATCCGCGAACTGGAGTGGAAACTCAGCAGCCGGACGCATTTGCGGCTGTAGCCGAGCGTCAGCACGAAGAGCCGCGTGCCGCGGTATTTGGCGGTCTGCGGGTCGCGCACCAGCGGGCCGGTTCCGTAGTCGACCTGCGCTTCCTCGCCTGGTGCGGTGACGATCACGGCCCGCGCTTCCAGCGGCTGGATCCCGCGCTGTTTGCGAACGAAGCGCTTGACGCTTTCGTAGGAGCCGGGGAAGCCATGTCGATCCACCAGTTCCTGCCAGATCGACATGGCGTTGCGACCCTGCCGGAGACCTTGCTCGATGGCCTCGCGATAGGGTTCGCTGACGCTGGCGGCGCCCCGGGAGTCGGTGGTCACCTCATTGGCCGGTTTTGGGGTGGCCGGTGGTTCCGGCTCAGAGTCGGTGGTCACCCCATTGGCCGGTTTTGCCGGCGCTCGTTTACCCCAGGCTCCGGGAGGGCGAACCGCGATGCCAGCCGCCTTCAGATAGGCGGCCGCCGTCTCCCGCCGGATGCCGGTTCTCTTCTGGATGCGCCGCAACGACCAGCCCAACTGGCCCAGCGCAAGGATCTGTTTCTGTTCTTCTTCGCTCAAGACATTGCTCACAGTGCGGAGGGTAACCCTCCGCCGCTTTCAATGTCCGAACGACGATTCCTATTGGCCGGTTTTCAGGTGACCACCATTGGCCGGTTTTGGGTGACCGCTGAGGCTCGGTATTGGGTTCGGTCCGCAATTCTTATTTTTCTTCGCCGGGGGTATGATTGGGGAAACATGGACAGACCGCGGCTGTTCCTCATCGACACGTTCGGGTTCATTTTCCGCGCCTAAGCGGTGAATTGAACGAGAGCGTGTCCGTCGCCGGCA
>JADGNT010000103.1 GCA_017883345.1 Candidatus Solibacter sp.
GCCGCAGTGTGGATGATGCTGATTTCATTGGCGAAAAGCGGGTCCAGGGGGACCCGCGCGGACCAGGGGGTCCGCCCCACAATTTCGGCAGGATTCGCAGCTTTGGCAAAAAGTATGTGGCATTAGGCAGGCCCGGCGGCGGCGCGGTAGCGTAACAGGGTATTCTTAGAGGGGGGGCCGAAGCAATGGAAGTACATTTCAAGCCCGACGTGCAAGCGAAGCTTGAGCAGATGGCGAGTGAAAGCGGACGCCCAAGCGACGAGCTGGTTGAAGATGCGGTGATCGGCTACTTTGACGAACTGGCCCACACTCGGGAAATGCTTGATCGGCGCTTTGACGATCTGGAAAGCGGCATCGTGAAGCCCATTGACGGCGAGGAAGCGTACCGGCGCTTGATGGAGAAGACTGAGGCCCAGCGCCAGCGCCGCCACCCCGCATGAGTGGATACGCGCTCCACCCGGAAGCGTTTACCGACCTCGACGACATCCGCGAACACATCGCACAGGACAAGCGCGGCCGCAGCCGACCGGGTAGTAGCGGAAATCTTCGACGGGATTCGCGCCCTGGTGTCGTTTCCCTATCAGGGCTATCGACGCCCCAATCTCACTTCGCGCCCGCTGCGGTTCAAACAGGTGAGGGAATATGTGATCGCTTACGCGCCGGAGAAGAAACCGTTATGGGTTGTGGCCGTATTTCACGGACGGCGCAGCCCCCGGGTGATGGCCGCGATTCTGAGAGGCCGTGAATAAGCCCCACGCCGAGTTCTCCAAACCTTTGCCAACAGCCCGACCGAGAGGCGCGTCACTTGACCTTGGCCAGAATCTTGTCCAGAACCTTCACTCCTTGATCGACTTCTTTTTCCGTGATGATGTACGGCGGCAGGAAGCGCAGCACCGTGTCGTGCGTGCAGTTGATGAGCAGCCCATCCGCCATGGCGTCGAGGACGATCTGCTTGCCGGGCATGTGCAGTTCCACGCCGAGCATCAGACCAAAGCCGCGGACTTCCTTGATGCACGCGTGCTTCCGGGCCAGTTCGTTGAGTTCCACGTGAAAGTAGCCGCCAACGCGCTGGATGGAGGGCAACAGTTCGTCCAGAATGTCGCAGAATTCCAGCGCCACCCGGCAGGCCAGCGCGCCGCCCCCGAAAGTGGTGCCGTGCATGCCTGGCTTGATGGTGGCCGCGGCCTTCTGGTTGGCCATGATGACGCCCAGCGGGATGCCGCAGGCCAGCGGCTTGGCGGTGACCATCACGTCGGGCAGGATGACGGGGTTGGAGCGCTGGTAGGCGAAGTAGGTGCCGGGCCGCCCCACCCCGCACTGGGTTTCGTCGGCGATCAACAGGGCATTGTAGCGGTCGGCAAGCTCGCGCGCCTTGGCAACGAAGGCAGGCGTCAGCGGATTGATGCCCCCCTCGCCCTGGATCATTTCGAGCACGATGCCGGCGGTGCGATCGCTGAAGGCGGCTTCGAGAGCCGCGATGTCGTTGGCGGGCACAAAGACGGCGCCGGGGACCAGCGGTTCAAAATCCTGGCGGTACTTGGGTTGTCCGGTGATGGAGAGCGCGCCGAAGGTGCGCCCATGGAACCCGTTCTCTAGCGCAATCACCTGGTATTTTTCGGGGTGTATGGCGCGGCCATGCGAGTGCACCATCTTGAGGCCGCCTTCCATCGCCTCGGTCCCCGAGTTGGTGAAGAAGCAACGCTGCAATCCGCTCATCCGCGCCAACCGCTTGGCCAGCGGGCCCTGGTACTGGTGATAGTAGAGATTCGAGGAATGGATCAGCAGCGCGGCTTGTTGGCGGATGACCTTGACCAGGCGCGGATGGGCGTGACCCAGCGCGTTGACACCGATGCCGGAGAGGAAGTCCAGGTAACGCTTGCCGGCCAGATCGTATAGGTGGCACCCCTTGCCCTTGGCCAGCACGAGCGGATACCGCGCATAGTTTTGCAGCAGGTATTCACGCTCCAGGTCCATCACGGCTTGCGCGGCAGCGTCCAAAACGGGTGGCGGGGCGGTAGTCATTTACTCATCATACACGGAGATCGCGCTGCATCCGTGGAGCGACCTTTCAGATTGCCACGCCGGCGTCCTCGCCGCCGTTCTTCGAAGCATGCCGTTACGAATACCGGCATGGCAGGCGGGACGCCCGCTCCACGGTGCGCCTAAAGCAGTTGCTCCATCAGACCGATCAGATACTCCCGATCGAACGGTCCGGAGCGGTAGGTGCGGGCGTCGAAGAAACGCCACATCTTCTTATGGTTTTCCAGGGTATAGAAAATCAACTGCTCTTCGATGATGTCCTTGTCGAGCAGTTCCTGGTTGAAAGCGCGGACGGTGCCTTCCAGGGTGTAGGGGACGCGGAAGTCCTCGGTGGAGACCAGTTCCGGAGTAGCCGAAAACGACACCTGGAGGATACGGCCACGCACGTTGATCTGCACCAGGTTGACCAGATCTTCCTGAAAGGAGTCCGCAGCGTAGCCCGGCGGATCGAGTTGGACCTCGGTGCGCGCCAGCAGGCGGTTGACCGAGCCTACGAAATCGGCGCAGATGGCGTAGAGGTCCGCCGCCGCCGCCTGGCGGAGGGCCGTAATCTCCCGGGCGCGGCGCAGCAAGCCCTCGTCCTTCTCGGCGAGAGCGTCGATACTCTCGGCCAGCCGCCGCAGGCGGGCGTCCCGAGCTTGCGCCTGGTTTGCGATGCGAGCCACCACACCAGCTTAGCGGCGACGGCTCGATTCCCGCAATTCCTCCGGCTCAATCAGGTTCAAAATGTCAATCTGCAGACGGTGGAGAACCGCGTCGGCTTTCTCGACGGAAAGTATACGCTTTCCTTTCAACACGTTGTGCAGATGGGGCTGGGAAATTCCGGTACAGCGTGCCAGGCCGCGTTCCGTGGCCGCACCGCTGCGTACCCGTAGGCGAAGCTCTTCGAGGAGACGCTGCTGCAAATCGTGGAATGTCATGGTTTGGTTTATGTACTATTCCTCACAGAAATAGGGTATAAGTAAAATCCCCTAGAACTATTGGTATTAAAATAAGAAAAAATTCTTAAGAATTTTCTTATGAACTATGTAACATACTGATAAGTAACTACATAGATCAGGTTCACGAGCTCTAGTACTCCAATTATTCATAATTTGATAATTAGAATTCATTGACGTTTTTGTATGTAGGAGTACATTGGACACAGCTATTGAATCCATGGTGAGCGGACAAACAGCACCTAAAGTCCGCATCCAGGAGGACATTCTCAAATGCAGTGGGATCGATCAAATACCATTGGGATGGCAACTGAAACGTGCAAATATTGCGAAGGCAACGGGACACGCGTTGTCTACAAAACCAAAGCATCGCCATGCAACTGCGTCTTTCGGGCCATTTTCCGGGCCTGCCTCACCCGTTTCCGGGATTGCGCCGCCACTGGGACAGCCTTTGGAACGGTTTCCTGGGAGTTCTGCTCCGGCCCTGGTGGGCGGCGCGTCTATTCCCGTAAGCAGGAAGAATTCATGGCCGACTTCTGTCTAGTAAGCCGGCGCGTGCTCGATGAAGAAGATCATCGGCTCTTCCGGTTTTACTTCCTCCTGGGGGCGGACTGGCAACTCTGCGCCCGGCAGCTCAAGATGGACCGTGGAAACTTCTTTCACGCCATCTATCGAATTGAAAGGACACTGGGACGAACCTTCTGCGAGATTCAGCCCTACCCGCTCTATCCGCTCGACGAATACTTCGGGGGAACCATTCGCAAGGACGCGGGCCGCGCGCTGGAAGCGGTCCCCGCGCAGGAGCGGCGCCACTTCCAGGTACCGCTCCGCTTAATCGCCTGATCCAGGTTTCCTACCTACCCGGGGACGGCGTTCGGCCGTCCCCTTTCCCCCCCGCGCGTTCCCCTTACAATGGGTGTTCTGGCCCACATTCCATGGACAACCTCACGCATACGGCAATCGGACTGTTCCTCGGCAGGATCGGATTGGGACGTTGGAGCGCGCGCGGCACGCCCATCGTTCTGATCGCCGCCAACATCCCCGATATCGACGTGGTATCTTGGGCCGGCGGCCCGCTGAACTACCTGGCGTACCACCGTCATCTGACGCATTCGCTGCTCCTGATGCCCGTCATGGCGCTGGCCGCGGTGGTGGTGGTGAGACTGGCGGGGCGCCAGCCGGTGCGATGGACGGGGGCGTTTTTCGCCGCGCTGATCGCCGTAGCCTCGCACCTCGCGCTGGACTGGACCAACGTCTATGGCATCCGCTTGCTGCTTCCCTTTTCCAGCCAATGGCTGCGGGCGGACATAACCGGCGTGGTGGATCTGTGGATCTGGGCCGTGCTGGCGCTGGGCATCGCCGGACCGTTCCTGGCGCGGTTGGTGGGTTCGGAGATTAGCTCCGGCTCCGCCAAGGAGCGGTACCACGGCCGCGGCTTTGCCTGGTTCGCCCTGCTGGTGGTCCTGCTTTACGATTGCGGCCGCGGAGTGCTGCACGCCCGCGCCGTAGCCTCGCTAGAGGCGCGCATGTACGACGGTACCATCCCCCTGCGCGTGGCAGCCGTGCCCGGTATGGTCAATCCCCTCAAGTGGCGCGGCATCGTCGAAACACCGGGTTCCTACGTGATCCAGGACCTCAACCTGGCAATGGATCCGGGAAGCGCGCGCGGCACGATCTTTCACCAGCCGGACCCCGAACCGGCTATCGATGCGGCGCGCCGCAGCGCCACCTTCCAGGAATTCCTGCGCTTCTCCCAGTACCCGCTGTGGCGGGTTACGCCTGATGCGGCCGTAGAAAACGGTAAGCTGGTCGAGGTCTTCGACTTGCGCTTCGGCACGCCGCTGGCGCCCGGGTTCATGGCGCGCGCGGTGCTGGATGGGCGCATGCAGGTGGTGGAATCCTCCTTCCAGTTCGGCGCGGTACGCCCCAGGTAAGGCAAGACCGCCAGCGCGTCTAAGGTCTTCGCTCGATGGTTTGCACGGCTCCCCGGGGGCACAATTGAGACGTGCATGTAAATGATCGAACTGCCGTGTTGGACCGGCAGCAGTTGCGGGACGTTACGCTGGACGATGACGAATTGATGCGCGAGGTGCTCGTCACCCTGCTCGACGACACTTCGAAACAAATCCCCCTGCTGGATCACGCCATCCGCGACCAGGACCCGCAGAAAACCATGCGGCTGGCGCACTACTGCAAGGGTGCGTGCGCCAACGTCGGCGCCAACCGAGTGGCGGAGGTGCTGAAGCGCTTGGAACAGGAGGCGGCACGCCATTGCTTCGCGGACTGCGCAGTTTCCCTCTGCAATCTGGCGCAGGAACTGGAGCGCTTCCGCGTCGCAGCGGTTGAAGTGTAACTGCTTCCTGGCGCAGAACTGCCTTGCGGCGGAGAAGCAACCGCTCCCTCGGAAGCTGTGAAAAAATGAGTTTGGGCCGCCGATGAACGCCGATAAACGCCGATAAGCAAAAAAACTAGATTCTTATCGGCGATTATCGGCGTTCATCGGCGGCCGTTTATTCCTTTCTCACGTTCTCACCGTCGCGGCTCCGAGGCGAAGTCTCATTCTGCCAACGTGGCCACCCGATGCGAAACATTAAAGCGCGGGCCATGCCAAGAAGGCGCGCACCGAGGCCGCCGAATTCGAGAGCCGACACGTAGATGTTGGTGTCGAGCGTGACGCTGAGCACTCAACGCCTATCGGCTGCGATCATTCTGCGCCGGGCCTTGACGATACCGGGCACATCGGCTTCGGTATAGCCCGATTCACGGCCAGTTTGAAGACCGTACGCGAGCAGATCCTGCCAGGACTGTTCCTCAAGCCCTTTTCGCAGGGCGTCCTCAGCCAGTTCATCGACGGTCTTGCCCTCGGCCTGCGCCTTCGATTGCAGTTCGGCCAGCAGTTCGTCCGATACGCGAACATTGTTCTGGGTTGCCATGTCGCTCCCTTCTTTCAGCGTACCGTAACGCCAGCCCGTGCGGGTGGCATGCCGCCCCCCACCGGCCACCGCGTTCTCAAAAATCGTATTGATCGATATTCCCTTTATTAAAGATGAAAGGCTTGCCCAGAATCACCTGGCTGCCGCGCACTTCGACCGTTCCGAGGCGCCCTGCTTGCAGCGAATCCTTGCCCGTCCGGCCCTCCACCAGCAGCGCCGCCGTGTAGACCGTGAGGTAGCCTAGATCCTTCGTATTCCACAGCACCACCGCCTGCACCACGCCATCGTGCACGTATCGCTTGCAGAGATTGGGCAACGACAGTCCGATCACAAAGACATCCTTGCGACCCGCCTGCTGCACCGCCTCGGCCGAACCCGGCACCGCCGGCGCCGAAATGGTCACGATCAGCTTCACCTTCGGATACACCTTGAGAATGGTCTGCGTCTCCGCGAACGCCTTGTCGCGATCGTCATCGCTCGGCCGCATCGCCGCCAGCTTCATCTCCGGGTACTGGGCCGCCACCCGCTGGTGCATGAACTCCATCCACGCGTTCTGATTGGCCGCAGACAGCGGGCCGGTGATAATCGCGAACTCCCCCTTGCCGCCCAGCAAGCGCGCGCCTTCATCCACCAGGGTGAAGCCGATACCCTCCGGCGTCGCCTGGTTGATGAAGTAGTCGCGCGCGTCCGGCGCCGCATCGGCATCCCACGTCACCACCTTGATGCCGCGGGCGCGCGCCTTGCGCAAAACGGTCGAAATCCCCGCGGAGTTCTCCACCGATACCGCGATGGCATCCACCCCGCGCGTGATCCAGCCTTCGACCACCTCGTTCTGCTTGGCCGCGTCGAGCCCCGTGGGCCCGTCCCAGATGAGGTCCACGCCCGCTTCCTTGGCGGCTTCTTCGGCGCCCGCCCGGCAACTGATAAAGTACGGGTCGCCCTTGGATTTCGGCATCATGGCGACCACCGGCCGCTTGCCAGGCTTCGCCAGAGTCCTCGCCGCGGTCGTCGCCAGTACGCCATCCGCCGGCCGCAAGGAGCGCACCAGCCAGATGTTCGTGCCGGCCACGATCAGCGATCCGCCGACCACCGCGCAGCACAGAATCGCAAGTTGGGAATTCTTCATTGCATCAGCCTCGTCAATCGTCGCTTGGTTGGACCGCGCGCGCCCCCGCAGGCGCCCCAGCCCAATCGTCAATACCAACACCACACCCGTCAGCACGCCCGTCATCTCGGAGGGCAGCGCCGCCAGCCGCAATCCGTTCTGCAACACCGAAATCGCGAACAGCCCGAGCACCGTGCCCCATACCGTGCCGCGCCCGCCGAAGACCGACGTTCCGCCCAGCACCACCGCCGTGATCGCCGCCAGTTCGTATCCCGTCCCCGCGTCCGATTTTGCCTGTCCCAGGTGCGCCACGTAAATCACCGCGGCCACGCTCGCCACCGCGCCGGACAAAAAGTAGAGCAGCGCCACCCGCCGCTGTACGGGGATCCCCGCGTAGCGCGCGCCGCCCGGGCTGAAACCCACCGCGTACAACGTGCGCCCGATCGCCGAACGATGCAGCAACACCCAGTACGCGCCGATTGCGGCCAGCAGAAACGAAAACTGCACCGGCACCACACCACCAATGTAGCCCTGACCCAGCCGCAAAAACCCCGCCGGGAACCCGGAGTAGTTCTCCGCGCCCTTCGTGATCCCCTCGGCGATGCCGCGGAACAGCGAGAGCGAGCCCAGGGTGACAATCAGCGGCGGCAGATTCAGCTTGGTGATCAACACCGCGTTCAACAGCCCCGCGAGACACCCCAACAGCAGCGCCGCGCCCGCCGCCGCCGCAATCGGCCAGCCGCCGTCACGCCACAGTACGCCGAAAACCACCGCCGAGAGCCCCATGATGGAGCCCACCGACAAATCGATGCCACCGGTGATCATGATCGGCGTCATCGCCAGCGCCAGCAAACCCAGTTCGACGCTGAGGCGCACCACTTCGAAAAAGTTCGACAGCGTGAAAAAGTTCTCGCCGATCCGAGCGAAGATGGCGATTTCCACCGCCAGAGCGAGCGCCAGCACCCACTCCCCGTTGGGGAAGCAGATCTCGCGCCACGGCCTACGCTGGTTGAGCGCTAACGATGTCCGCATGTTTCCCCGAACGGACGCGCACCGCATCCATCGAAACCGCCGCCAGAATGATGCCGCCCTCGATCGCCCGCTCCCAATACGCGCTGAACCCGAGGAATGTCAGCGCCGGACCGATCACGCCCAGCAGCAGCACCCCCAGCAGCGTTCCGGCAATCGTGCCGCGCCCTCCCGAAATAGCCACGCCGCCCACGACCACCGCGGCGATCACTTTCAGTTCCAGTCCGATCCCGGCGTTGCTCGGAATCTGCAGGAAGCGCACCGCGTTGCACACCGCGGCGAACCCGGTGAGCGCGCCCGTCAGCACGAACACCGCGAACACCACCAGCCGCGGATTGATCCCCGCCAGGCGCGCCGCATTGGGGCTCGACCCGGTGGCGTACACCACGCGTCCCGCCGCCAGGTTGCGCAGCCCCCAATTCATGCCCACCGCCAGCACCGCCGCACAGCCGGCGGTAATCACTTCGCTCGCGGCCTGCGATTGTCCGAACCACTGGAATCCCGGCGGCAGATCCTGCACCCAGGCGCCCTGCGTCACCCAGCGCAGCCCGTCGCGCAGCGCCACCATGGTGGCCAGCGTCACCACAATCGACGGAATCCGCACCCACGCCACCAGCGCGCCGTTGACTGAGCCCATAAGCGCGCCCACCAGGCAGGCCCCCACGCCCGCCAGCGGTGTGGGCAGCCCCATGCGCGCGAAGACTCCCGTGGCCACGCTACAGATGGCAAACTGCGAGCCCACCGAGATATCGATTTGTCCGGTGAGAATCACCAGCACCATGCCGAGCGCGACAATCAGCACCGGCATGTTGGCCAGCATCAGGTCGCGCTGGTTGGCGAAGGTGAAGAATCCCGGCGCCACCACCGCCAGCACCGCGACGATCGCCAGAATCGAAACGATCAACGAAATTTCCCGGCGATGGCGCTGCAACATCAGGCGTGTCCCAGCGCCAGGGCGAGAATGTTTTCCTGCGTCGCCTCCGCGCGCGACAGAATGCCCGCGATCGTCCCCGCGTGCATCACTGCGATTCTGTCGCTCATCCCCAGAATCTCCGGCAGCTCCGAAGATATCATGACAATCGCCATCCCCCGCTCCACCAACTCGACCATGATCTGGTGGATCTCCGATTTCGACCCGATGTCCACGCCCTGCGTCGGCTCGTCCAGAATCAGCACCTCGGGCGCGATGGCCAGCCAGCGCGCCACCGCCACCTTCTGTTGATTGCCGCCGGAGAGCGACCCCGTCTCCGTGTAGACGGAGGGCGTCTTGATGCGCAGGCGCTCCACGTAACTGCGCGCCAGGCTCCGCTCCAGCGCATGATCGATCAGCCCGTGCCGCGACACCGCGTCCAGGTTGGCCAGGCTGATGTTGGCGGCCACCGGCATCTCCATCACCACGCCGTGCCGCCGCCGATCCTCCGGCAGATAGCCGAGCTTCATCCGGATCGCTTCCGCCGGCGACTCGATCCGCATGATGTCATCCTGCAACGCGATCGCGCCGTCATCGCAGGGCGTCAGGCCAAACAGGGTCTCCGCCAGTTCGGTGCGCCCCGACCCCACCAGTCCCGCGATCCCCAGGATCTCGCCGCGGCGCACCTCGAACGTGACATCGTGGATTCCCGCGGCGCGGCATCCCAGCTTGCGCACATCGAGCGCAATTTCGCCGATCGGCACGTCGCCCTTGGGAAAGATGGCTTGGATGTCGCGCCCCACCATGAGCCGCACCAGTTCGCCGCGGTCCACGTCGCGCACGTCGCGCGTGGCGACGTTCTGTCCGTCGCGCAGCACCGTAACGCGGTCCGCGATCACCGCCACCTCGTCCAGCCGGTGGGATATATAGACGATGCCCGCGCCCTCGCCGCGCAACGCCCCGATCACGCGGAAGAGCCGCTCCACTTCGCGGTCCGTAAGGGAAGCCGTCGGCTCGTCCAGAATCAGGATTCTGGCCCGCGCGCCAATCGCCTTGGCGATCTCCACCAGTTGCTGCTCCGGCATGCTCAGCGTGCTCACCGTACGCTCTGGCTGAATCTCCGCTCCCGAGCGCTCCAGCAACTCGCGCGCCTGCCGCCGCCGCGCGCGCCAGTCGATGCGCCGCCAAACCGAGGCGCTCTCCAGCGCCAGCGCGATGTTCTCCTCCACCGTCAGATCCGGGAACAGGGCGGGCTGCTGATACACCGCCGCGATTCCCAGCGCGCGCGCCGCGGCCGGGCTGTGGTGC
>JADGNT010000809.1 GCA_017883345.1 Candidatus Solibacter sp.
CATCACTCGTGCCGCAAGGCGGCCATGGGGTCGATGCGCGCGGCGCGCACCGCCGGAGGCAGCACGGCAATGCATCCCACCGCCACCACCGCGGCTGCCGCCAGCGCGAACATCCACGGGTCGTCCGGGGCGATCCCATACAGCAGCCGCTCCATGGCGTGCCGGGCGGCCCACGCCAGCGCCCACCCCAGCGGAATGGCGAGGGCGATCCGCATCCCGGCCTCTCTCAACACCTGGCGGAGGAGCCGCCCGGGCGTCGCCCCCAGGGCCACCCGCAGACCGAATTCCGAAGTACGGCGCGCCACCGCGTACAGCGTGACGCCGAACAGTCCCGCGGCAGCCAGCACCAGGCCTATCCCGGCCAGGCACCCGACAATTTCCGCGGTGGCCTGCTCGTCGCTGCGTGCGTTGCGCATGTGCTGCCGCAGGGTCACCATGTCGAGAATCGTGTAGGCCTTTTCGTTTCCGCGAATGAAGCTCCTGGTGGAATCGGCCAACAGCCCGGGATCTTTTTGCGACGCCAGGAAAAAAGTGAGGTCGCTGGTGGGCTTCTGTGCGAATGGGAAATAGAGGTACGGCTCGATCCGTTCCTTCAAGTGGTTCGCCGGGCCGTCTTCCACGACGCCCACAATCTGGCGATCCTTCCCGTCCACCGTGACCCATTCTCCCAGCGGCTGGCGGCCACCGAAGAAGCGTCTCGCGAACGCCAGGTTGACCATCGCCACCAGCGTGGCCTCGGGACCGTCGGAGGTCTGAAAAGCGCGTCCGCCGAGCACCCGCCCGCCGGTTACCGCGAAATAATTCGGGCTCACCTGGTTGAAGGCAAACGACGCTTTCGGATGGCCCGCCATCTCCACGTCCACGATGGCGCCGCCCCCCGACCCGCTGAGCGGTGCGCGGCGCGCCCACGCCACCTGTTCCACGCCCGGTAGCGCCGCCAGTTGCTGGGCGAGGGACTCCGCGCGAGCCGCCGGGGCGCGAGCCCGCAAGTCTCCCTCGACGATCAACAGCCTGCCGTTCGGGTCCATGGCCGGACGGATGGCCGCCAGGTTGTCGAGGCTGCGCCACAGTAGCGCCGCCGAACACGCCACCCCCGTGACCAGCGCCATCTGCGCTACTACCAGGCCCGTCAGCCAGCGCGACGCCCGCGCTTGCCGGCTGGCTTGGATCGCCGGTACCACCCGCCGTTTCCAGGCATCGCCCAAGGGGATCAGGGCGCCGATGACCGCCACCAGGAGCAGCGCCGCCGAACTGAACAGGAAGGTTCGCATGTCCAGACGAATGCCGAAATCGGTGTAGCGCTCGGAGCCGTACAGCAGCGCCGGCGCCGCGCGGATCAGCCACGCCGCCACCACCAGGCCGGCCGCCGTCCCCATGGCGCTCAGCAACAGGGTTTCGACCATGTGCTGCCGGGCCAGAACCAGGCGGCCCGCGCCCAACGCCAGGCGAATTCCGGTTTCGTGCCGCCGGCTTTCGTTGTCCACCAGCCGCAGGTTGGCCAGATTGGCGGCCGCGATCAACACCAGCAGCACCACCACGCCCAGTGCCGCCGCATTAGATTCGATCTTGGCCCGCAGGCCGCTCTCGGTGACCGGCTCGATCGCCGCCCTCCGCTCCGGCGCCGGCGCCCGCCCGTCCTTTTCCACCTGGCGCAGAATGGCGTCCACTTCGGCGCGCGCCCGGTCCGGTCCGACGCCGGGCCGTAGCCGTCCCACGATTTCGTAATCGGTGAACCGCACGTCGTTGGGGGACGCCATCCGCAGGGACCCGAACGAGGTCTCGGGCGGCGCGAACAGGTCCACCAGCAGGCCGCGGTTGGTCCCGGTGAATCCGGGAGGCAGCACCCCGATGACCCGCAGCAACGCGCCGCCGACTTCCAGGTTCCGCCCGATTACGTTGGGGTCGCTGCCCAGCGCCTGCTTCCAATACCGGTTCGACAGGACCAAGGTCCCGTCCTGGCCCAAGCCAGTGTGGAAGACATCCCCCAGCGCGGCCTTCACTCCCAGCACGTCGAAGTAGTTGTCCGACACGTTGCCGGTGATCGGGAAATCATCGCGGTCCGGAAGGCGCACTTTCGGACCGCGCCGGCTTTCCGCCACGGCGCCGGCCAGCAGGTGGGTGCGCGAGGTCACCGCCTGGTACTCGATCCAACTCAGGAGGTCGGCGCGCTGTTCCCGGCCGGTGACAGAGATCCGCACCAGACGGTGGGGCTCCGCAACCGGCAGGTCGCGGAGCGCGAAGGCGTCCAGAACACTGAAGGCGGTTGTGCTGAAACCGATTGCCAGGGCTAGCGAAGCGACGGCCAATGCGGTGACGCCCGGCTTCCGGGCCAACACCCGGATGGCCGCGCGGAGTTCCCGCCGGACACTATCCATATGGGAATTATACGTGGCAGCGGTGGAATGGGTAGCGCGAAGAATGCCGCCACGAATGGCGGCATGGCAGCCTGAAAGGCTACGCTACGGTGCTAGCGCTGGTTGGATTTCAGGATTTTTTTGCGCAGGCGGATGCTGAGCGGCGTGACTTCCACGAACTCGTCGTCGCGGATGAATTCGATGGCCTGCTCCAGATTGAGAAGGCGTGGCGGCACCAGGCGGATGCCTTCGTCGGAGGTGGAAGCGCGCATGTTGGTGAGCTTCTTTTCCTTGACGATGTTGACGTCGAGATCGGAATCGCGGGCGTTTTCGCCGACGATCTGGCCGCCGTACACCTCGGTACCGGGGGAGACGAAAATCTCACCGCGTTCCTGGAGGTTGAAGATGGCGTAGCCGGTGGTTCTTCCCGCACGGTCCGCCACCAGCGAACCGGTGGGGCGCGAGGAAATTTCGCCCTGCCACTCGATGTAGCCGTGGAAGAGCGAGTTCATAATGGCGGTGCC
>JADGNT010000104.1 GCA_017883345.1 Candidatus Solibacter sp.
GCGTACAGGCACTTCCACCCCATCAACTGCGCGCGCCAGGCGACGTCGGCGTCTTCGCGGTAGACGAAGAAATCGGTGTCGAAGAATTCGCCGTCGAGCGAGATATCGTCGATCATGGCGCGGCGGTAGAGCGCGGCGGCGGCGGTGGCGCCGAAGACGTATTCGTATTGCAGGTAGTGGCCGTTATCCACTTCCTGGCTGCCACGGTCCAGGTGGCGCAGCATGGGGTTGAAATAGATGCCGGTGGAATCCACCACGGGCTTCTCGGGAATCTCGAAGTGGCTCGTCATGGTGAGCAGCTTGCCGCAAACCGCGCCGATCTTGGAATCGAACTGGCCGGCATCCACCAGCGCCTGAATGAAGTTCGGCAGCAGCAGCACGTCGGGATTCAGGGTCAGCACCCAATCGCCGTTGGAGAGCCGGATCGCCTGATTCTGCGCCGCGGCGAATCCAACATTCTCGTCGTTGTAGTAAACCTGACAGCGATCTTCGAACTGTTCCAGGATGTCGATGGTGCCGTCGCCAGAGGCGTTATCGATGACGATGATCTCTTTCAGCCGATAGCGCTGTGCGAGAACGGATTCCAGGCACCGCTTGATGAACCGGCCGCTATTGTAGGTCACTATCGTGACGGATACGACGTCGTTGTGCGCCATGAACAAGAACCTGAGAACCCGAATGTGTGAAACATATCCCTAAGACCCGCAAAACAGACAGCGGGCCGCAAGACCTGCAACTTTCCCATATGCGGCCATGGGCTTGAAGCTGCGATCCAAGGCCGATTCCGCAATGCCGCGCAGAAAGGAGCCCGTCACGACGGCCAGACACACCGCTCGGAACGCGAACGGACCGAAGTGCTTGGCTGAATACCTTAGTAAACCACGATACCAGTAAATCAGCCGCATCTCCAGTGGCAGGTTCGGCACCGAGTGGCCGCCTGTGTGTTTCGCAACAGCTTCCGGGATGTAGTACAAACTAAACCCTCGATCTCGAATTCTGCGGCAGAAATCCACATCTTCGAACCACAACGGGAAGAAACTTTCATCCAACCCGCCCAGTTCCTGCCACACCGCGCGGCGCACCATGAAAAACGCTCCAGCGGGTTGCTCCACCTTCGAACATGTGGAACTATCCCAGTCCAGGCAGCGGTAGCGGCGGTTCACCGGATTCCCCGGCCAGATTCTATTAAGCAAGAGAGCTTCCAACGCCAGGGTGGCAGGAGTCGGCAGTCCCCGCACCATGAATCCAACCTGCGGCCGACCGCTGGCGTCCAGCAGTTTTCCGCCGGCGCCGGCGGCACCGGGCAGATCGCAGGCCTGCCGGAGAGGTTCCAAACTGGTCTGAATCACGGCATCTGGATTTAACAGCAGCACATAAGGGCTGTTTAATGCGCCAAAACCTTGATTTACGGCCCCCGCAAAGCCCCGATTCTCCGAATTGGCGATCAAACGCACCCCGCGGCGGGCGACTTCCGCGAAAGTGCCGTCCCGCGACGCGTTGTCCACTACGATGGTTTCGGCGCCGGAGGCGAGCGCCGCCTCGAGGCAAGCGCCGATCTCGGCCGCGGAGTTATAAGTGACGATAATAATGCCGATGTCGCTCATGTGTCACTTTGCCCCGCCGGTGAGCAGGAAGTACAGTGTCCAATACGTGTCCTGACTGGCGGCCCGAATGAACTGTTCATTCGATCGCAGCACTTGTTCGAGAAGTTCCGGATCTTTTTGAAAGTTTTGCGTACGGGCGGCGGAGAAAAGGCAAAGGCCCTGGAACTTGCCGCGCGCCCACGCGAGTCCGCGGCCATGGCGAAGGGCGACAGCGCCCCAAAGGAGCTGGGCGACGAGGACCGGCCACAGGTGCCGGGCTGCATAGTGACGGGCCGCGAGCAGCAGTTGATTGCGCGCCATGCGGCGCACCGTCTCCGGATGCCAGCGGCCCAGCGCGGCGCTCCCCAGGTGGATCGCCCGCGCCTCGGGAACGTAGCGGCCGGTGATGCGCTGGGCGGCGCAGCGCAATCCGAAATCGGCATCCTCCAGATAGGATTCGAAGGATTCCTCGAGCAGGCCCACCTGGTGGAAAACCTCGGCGCGGTAGAGGACGGCCGTCCATGGCGGCGACGTGATGTCGCGTAGTTGATCAAAGGGCCGGTCGAAGGGTGGAGCATCGGGGTGGCCGGCGCCGCCGCGCCATGTAGTGGCGCCGCGACAGGTCAGGTCAAAGGTTCCATCGAGGAGACCCGCTGGGCTGAGGATCTTGCCGGTGGCGAAAGGCGCGTTGACGGCGGCGAGTTTCTCCAGGTAGTCGGGGGCCAGTTCGACATCGGAGTTGAGGATCGCGACCAACGGGTGGCTGGCCTCCCGTATGCCGCGATTGACGGCCGCGGCGAATCCGGCGTTGCGGCCCATGGCGATCACGCGGGCGCCGTGGGCGCGCGCCAGGTCGGGCGCGCCATCGGTGGAGCCGTTGTCGACGATCAGCAGTTCGGCGGCGGGCCGAGTCTGCGCTTCGAGAGAGGCCAGCAGGCGCGCCAGCAGGTCGCGGCCATTCCATACGGGCACAATGGCGCTGATGTTCATCGCAAGAAGCGCTTCTTGAATAGGAGCAGAAGATTCTGCATACCGTCGCGCCAGAGATTGAGCTTGGTTTCGCCCGTGCGCGAAGTGTACATAATCGAAATTTCGCCAAAGCGAATCCGCGAATCGCGCAGGGCCTCGATCTTGATCTCCTCGCTGAAGCCCATGCCGTCGGATTCCAGCTTCATGTCCTGGAGGATGGAGCGGCGGAAAACCCACATGCCGGATTGCGAGTCGCGCACCCAGCGGAAATAGAGAAGCGACATGGCCAGCGAGAGGCCCAGGTTGCCAATCTCGTTGATCAGGCTCATGCCGCGCCGGTCGCGCACGGGGAAACGCGAGGCGTTGAGGAAATCGACTCCCAGGTGCAGGAAGGCCTCGATCAGGTAAGAAATGGCGTCCACCGGGTAGCTGTGGTCGCCGTCGAGCGTGATGATGAGGTCGCTGGTGGCCTCGGCGAATCCCCGTTTGTAGCTGCGGCCGTATCCGCGGACCTGTTCGCGCACCACCTTGGCGCCCAGCGCGATAGCGACCTCGCTGGTACGGTCGGTGGAGTTGTTGTCCACCACGATCACCTCATCGACGAAGTCCGGCATGGCGCGGAGCACCTTGTCGATGCCCTGCTCTTCGTTGAGGCACGGAATGATGACGGTGATGCTGAGGGACTTATACATGGGTCCGTCTTTTTCCCGACGCCGCGCGTCTGGATATCATGGGTTCTATGAAGCGGCTTGCGCTCCTTTTCTCCTGCTCGGCGGCGCTAGTGTGCGCGGCGGATCTGGCCAACGTGCACACGGTGTACCTGCTCAAGATGTCCAAGGGCCTGGACCAGTTTCTGGCAAACCGCCTCACCTCGGACCGCGTCTTCCAGATCGTGACCGACCCGAAACTTGCCGATGCCGTGTTCACGGACCAGATCGGCGAAGCCTTCCAGATGAAACTGGAAGAGATCTTCCCTACGCCGGAAAGCCAGAAGCCGGCGCCGCCCGCGAAAGCGGAGAAGACCGGGGACGAGGCTAACCCGATGCTGGGCGATACGGTGAACAAGCTGTCGAGTCCGGCAGCGAATTCGTCGTTCGGGCGCGCCAAGGGCACCGTCTTCCTGGTGGACGCCAAGTCGCGGCAGGTGGTCTGGTCGGTGTACCAGCCTGCCAAGGGTGTGACTCCGAAAGAAATGGATCGCACGGCCAACGACATTGTAAGCCGCCTCAAGCGCGATCTGAATCCGAAAGCGAAGTAAGGCACGGGAGGCAGCCCCTTCAACGCAGAGACGCAGAGAGCGCAGAGGAAGCGCAGAGAAAACCAAAAACACGTTCGGCGAGTCTCGACGGGCGTTCTCCCCGCGTTTTCCGCCCCACCCCCGCGACGCCGCCTTATAATGCGTTCTCTGCGCTTATCTCTGCGCTCTCTGCGTCTCTGCGTTGAACCCACATCTTCCCTCATCCTCTCTCTCGCTTCTCCTTCACCAGGTCGCGGTAGCTTTCCACCAGGCACCGCGTGATAGCGGCCATGTCCCATTGGGATTCCACTTCGGCGCGGGCACGCTCCGCCATGGCGGCAGCACGCTCGGGGTCGCGCAGGAGGGCGATGACGCGGGCGGCGAATTCCGCCGGCTCGTCGGCCAGGGCGCAGAAATCGCCGTCCTTCACGGCCAGGCCTTCGGCGCCCACTTTCGTGGACACCACCGGGATGCCCGCGGCGAACGCCTCCAACAACTTCACGCGCACTCCCGAGCCACTGAGAATCGGGCACACGAAGATAGCGTAGCGCGCCAGCGCTTCCCGGACATCCTCCACGTAGCCGAGCATTTGCATGTGCGCGGCGTGATCGGCGTAGGTGTGTTCCGGCGGCGGATCGCTACCCGCGATGACGAGTTTGGCGCCGGGTTCCTGGGCGAGGATCAGAGGCAGCACCTGGCGGACGAACCAGTCCACGGCGACGCGGTTGGGGTCGTGGCGCCAACTGCCGAGAAAGAGCATGGTCAGGGGCTCGCGGCCGCGCGGTTGGAACGGATAGCGGCCGCTATCGATGCCGGCGCGCAGACCGGCCCGCATGCGGGGCGCCAGTTCGGGGCGGAAACTCAGCAGGTAATCGCGGTTCGCCGGCGTACAGACCTGCACCTGATCGAAGGCGGGCAGCACGCCGAGTTCGTAGCGCAGGGCGCGCAGGTATTCGATGCGCGCCTTCATCTCACCCAAGACGCCGATCATGTGGCCCAGGCCGCGCCCGATGGACTGGAAGTAGATGTCGTGCTCGAACAGCGCCGTGGCGATGCGGCGGAACTCGCCGCGGTACTGCGCCATGGGCGTGTACTCCAGTTGCAGCACATCGATCCGGCGGCAATACAGTTGGCGGTGGATGAGCCATTCCAGATCGCCATTGGCAAACTCGCGAACCGCATGCGGTTCCAGCGAGCCCATGCCTTTGGGCCGCCCGGTGGGCCGCACCAGCCACTCCGCGGAGGCGCAGAACGCGCGCAGTTCCTGGTTGTCCGCTTCCTGCGACGGCCAGTCCAGCAGTTCGAGGACGTGAACTTCGGCGAGCTTCGCCATCTCGCGCAGCGTCTGGTACATGAAGACGCCGCCGCCGTGGATGGGCGGGCAGATGGGGTAAGGCGAGACGAACAGGACGCGCACACGATCCGGAGCGGGCTCCATGGCCGCGAAGCGATCGCGGAAGTAGCCGCCCAGCGGGCGCCTGAAGGCTTCGGTGTCGGTGACCCGAGCGAGAGCCAGCGCGCGGCGCCGCGAGCGCATGGCTTGCGCAAGCTCCCGGAAGGCCCACCAGAGGGCGGCGAAGTTCGGGCGCAGCGGGATGTCGCCGAACACCACGGCAAGAACGGCGCCGGCCCAGGCGAAGAAGAAGTGCGCCGCCAGGCGCGGCCACTCGTGAATATTCTTCCAGCAGAAGAGGACGTAGTTTTTCTTGAGGACCGCCTGGATCCGTTCCTCGGTGAACTTCTTGCCGATAGTGCCCCGGTGCTCGTGGAATACCACGCTGCGGGGCTGGTAAAGGACCTTCCAGCCGCGCTTCCATGCCATGTAGCCGAGGTCGGTGTCTTCCAGGTAGAAGGGTTCCAGCAGGGGGTCGAATCCGCCGAGTTCGAGGAACTTCGAGCGGTCGAACGCGCAACTGCCGCCGCCGCCGTAGAAGCAGGGGAAGAGGTCGTCAACTCCGCCGTCGATGCGGTGGCGGACCCGTAGGCTGCCGTCCTGCCACCAGCCCTGGGTGAGGCCGGTCTCCTCGCGGAGCCTGGTTGGGTCGGTGAAGAAGATCTGGCAGGAGACGGCGAAGACCTCTGGGTCGCTGAAGCCTTCGAGCAGGGGCGCCAGGAAGTCGGGAGCCACGCGCATGTCGCTATTCAGCAGGACGACGATGTCGTTCCGGGCGGCGCGGAAGCCGGCATTGGAGCCGCCACCGAAGCCCAGGTTTTGGGGCAGGGCGAGGACGGTGATTTCGGGGAAATTCGCGCGCAGGAAATCGGCGCTGCCATCGGTCGAGCCGTTGTCGACCACCAGGATCTGGTTGGCGGAGTTGCCGGCGAGCGCGGTGCGGATGCTCGGGATGTATTTGGCGAGCAGGTCTTTCCCGTTCCAGTTGGGGATGACGACGGTGGCGCAGGCACTCCTGCCTGCCGCGTCGGCACTCATGCCGACGCTTGCTTGCGACACCGTGTCAGGCCCGCGAACAGGTGTCGAGAGGAGTCTCGACACGGCAGGCACGAGTGCCTGCGCCACATCGGCCGGCGGAGGAATCCTGCCGCCGCGCCGCGTGAAGAGCTGCACCAAAACCAGAGCCAGGAAGCTGATCGCCATCAGGAATGGCGAGAGCAATAGCAGCGGGAGCGCACGGATGAGGCGTTTCAGGAAGGCCATGTCAGAGCGCGGGGCCGAGGCCTACCTTGCGCCCCAGCTTGACCCATCGGGAGGCGCGCACCATGTGGAGCAGGTCTTCGAGCTGGCGTTTCTCTTGCTCCAGCCGGAGCGCCCAGACCGTGCGCTCTTGCAGATCTTTTTCGGTCTGCTCCAGGGTGGCGGCGGTTTCGGTCAGCGCATCGGCGATGTTACGGATTTCGGCGCTGAGGCGGGCTTCGATGTCGAGGGCCCATTGGGCTTTTTCGCGGCCTTCCTGCTCCAGGGCGGCAATCTTGGCGTTGTATGCGGCGACCACTGTGCGCGCGTTTTCCTGATCGCGCGCGAGTTCCTCCTGAAGCTCGTCGATGCGCGCTCCGCGGGCGGCGAGCGCGGCGTTTAACTCCTCCGCCCAACGGTTGCTTTGCTCCAATTCTTCTTTCTGCTCGCGGAACATGACCAGCAGCTTCCGGTGCTCGCGGTCGAATTCGGCCAGATCCAACTGCGCTTTGTCGAGCCATTGGTCCTTGGTGGCAAGTTCGCCTTCGAGCTTGGCGATATGGCGCTCGCGTTCGCGAAGCAGGTTCGCCACGCGCGGCACGTAAACAAAAGTCGGGTTGCCGATCTGCGGGCGGTGGGCGCAGACGGCGAGGAAGAAGTGGCTCTCGTCGGGAACCGGCTCGGCGGCATCCACGCGGGTTTCCACGGTATGGCCGGGCTCGAGCGGCTGGAAAGGCTGGAAGGTGACGCCTTCGATGTGGTTTTCCAGGAACATGGAGACGTACGGGAAGAATTGCTTGAGCTCGCGAGTGAATTCGTCGAAATCGAATTCGTGAACGTGGAAGGGGTTGGCGCCCTCGGTACCGCGCGATTCGGTGTAGTAGAGCCGGTTGGGCGTGGACACGATCAACTGTCCCGCGGGAGCCAGCACACGCCGGACTTCCTGGAGAAAGTCCCGCCAGTTTTCCAGGTGCTCGATGACTTCGAAGGCGACCACCAGATCGAAGGCGCCATCGGCGTAGGGCAGTTGGGTGCACGAAGCCTGTTCGAAGGCGAGATTGGGGAGCGCGTAGTGGGCGCGTGCGTATTCCACGGCTGCGGGCGCGATATCGATGGCCGTGACGCTTTCGGCCACATCGGCCAGTTCCGCGGATCCGTAGCCGGCGCCGCAGCCGGCATCCAGGACGCGTTTGGCGCGGGCCAGGCGCACCGCGAAGTGGTAGCGCGCCATGTGCTCGTTGAGCAGGTCGATATCGACCTCGCCGGGGATGAGCCGTTCGCCGGTGAACTCAGCCAAGGTGATTCTCCAGGTCTTGCTCCAGGTGCCGCTCGGTGCGGATGCGCGCGTTGACTTCGACCCGGCAGGGCAGGTGCAGGTAGCCGTAGACTTGGGCTTCGGAGCGGCCCATTTGCAGCGTGATGGCGTTATCGATCCAATCGCACATCTGGTAACCCATGAGGGTGCCGTCGGCAATCGCCGGGGAGAACGAGAAGGCGGCCGGATAGAGCTCGGGCAGATCGAGGTAGAAATCCACCGTGGTGACATCGCCCGTTTGGAGCGGGGCAAGTTCGTAGCCTTCGCGCGCCGTATTCGTGCCGGAAAAATCCATGCCCAACTGATTGCGCAGCATGAAGCCGACGATGGGCAGGGCCACATCGGCCGTGGCGCGCACGCTGATGCGCACCAGAATGCGCGAACCGGGCTCCAGGATGGGGAGCGTGCGGCCCTGCTCATCAAGCACGGCGATGCCCATGATTGCGGCGCGGCCATCGCCGAAACGGTGGTCGATATTGGGGATGGTTTCGACGATTTCGGGGGCTGTCATGAGACCGCCGCGGCGCGGTGGTGGATCGGTGGCGGATTTCAGCAGGAGATAGGTGGAATCCTTCTCGGTCATGGCGGCGAGGTATTTGGAGACCACCCGGTCGGGTTCGCCGACGTCGATCATGCGGCCGCGATCCAGCCAGAGGACGCGGTCGCCGATGGCCTTGACGTCGCTGACGGCGTGGGAGACGAACAGGATGGTGATGCCGCGCTGGCGGAGTTCGTGGACCTTGCGCATGCAGCGCTGGCGGAAGTAAATGTCGCCCACTGCGAGCGCTTCATCGACCAGCAGGATTTCGGGATCGACGTTGATGGCGACGGCGAACGCGAGGCGGACCACCATGCCGCTGGAGTACGTCTTCACCGGCTGATCGATGAAGTTGCCGATTTCGGCGAACGCGGCGATGTCTTTGTAGCGCTGATCGATCTGGCGGGTCGTCAGCCCGAGGATGGAGCCGTTGAGGTAAACGTTATCGCGGCCGCTGAATTCGGGGTTGAATCCGGCGCCGAGTTCGAGCAGGGCCGAGACGCGTCCGTAGATCCCGACCGTACCGGAAGTGGGATGAAGAATTCCGGCGACCATCTGTAAAAGAGTGCTTTTGCCGGAGCCATTTTCCCCCACAATGCAGAAAGTTTCGCCGCGCTTGACCTCGAAGCTGACGTCGTGCAGCGCCCAGAAATCCTGGTGGCGCTTCAGACGATTCAGGGACAGCAACTCCTTCAGGCGGTCGCCCGGCGCGTCGTAGATCGCGTAGCTTTTCGAAACACCCTGGAATTCAACGGCGTTCACGGTTGGGAAATCGAAAGCCTAGTGTAGCGCGGGGCCGTTGCGCGCGGGGTCGGGAGCCATGGACAGGTCACTGGAGGGCTGGGGAAAAAGAAAAGGGCGGCCGCCAACCCCTGGGACTAGCGTACCTGCAAACCGGATGGACTAGCGGTTCAATGACCGCGGCGCCAATTCCCTACAGAGAGGTATCCAACGCGTCAGGGTTCGCAGCGGGTCCGATGAGGAAGCCGGAAGCCGCCCATCTGATGAACTGGTTCTATGAAATTCCTCCTTGTCGTTGGTTCCTCCCGTTCGGAGGATCGGGACCCGCTACAGATAATCGGGCCTACAACCACAATATGCGCTTGCCCGGGTAGGGATGTCAAGCAGCAATTTTTGGGCCGAATGCAGCAGGAGCGTTCCCGCCGGCGCGGCTCCCGGTGTGAGCGGCTGTATGCCACCCCGCCGCGCGGCACTCACGGCGCGAACGTACGAAGCATCACGCAAGGCGAAGTCTTGTGGGTGCGGTACTGGGACAAGCGCGTGGCGCCCGATATTGCTAAAATAAGGCTGTGGGCAATATCGAATTTGCCTGGGATCCCCGGAAGGCCCGATCGAACCTTGCCAAGCATGGCGTCTCTTTTGAGGAAGCTCAGACCGTTTTTCTCGATGAGAAGGCGCGCTTGATTGACGATCCGGATCATTCCGATGAAGAAGAACGATTTCTGCTGCTGGGTTACAGCTTTCAGGCGCAATGCCTCATCGTCACTCATTGCTATCGGGAAGCCGATGCGGTGATTCGCCTGATCTCCGCCCAGCGCGCCACACCGCGTGAAGAAGAAGTCTACTGGAGTTTCCGATGAGAAGCGAATACGATTTTTCCGAGTCCCGCAAGAACCCTTACGTCAAACGGCTCAAGCGCCAGATCACGATTCGCCTCGATGCCGCGGCGGTGGACTACTTCAAGCAAATGGCGGCCGATCTGGGGATGCCATATCAGAACCTCATCAATTTGTTTCTGAGAGACTGCGCCACACGGAAGCAGCGCCCCATGATTCAATGGTCCGGGGACGGCCAGACGCAGCCGAACGGCCAGTTGCGGAAATGACCCGCCGAGCGGGTTGCGGACGCGATGGGCCTACACGGGAGGCTTGCAAACGGCGGCGCAGGGGTGTAAATATCGTCCAGGCTTATGCCGCAACGATCAGCACGGAGCGCACGGCCGGAACGG
>JADGNT010000810.1 GCA_017883345.1 Candidatus Solibacter sp.
GGACCGATTCCTGGTGCGTTTCGTAGCAGCTATCGGCCCTTCTAAACCCTGCGGCGTCAGGGAGGATCTATCCCGCTCTGCCCAGCAAATATCAGTAAAGGCGTTATCGGCCAAGTGAGTACCGGAGTGTATGCGTGACCCGTGGGATCGCCTTAGGAATGTGGACCGATCCGGCCTTTTGTCACCCTGTAGACAGGCTACTGCCTGTGGGAGTAGAATACCTACAGCCATGCGCAAACGGGAAGGCTATAAGAGTGGGATCGAGTTGCTCCAGGGCACGCTCGACATGCTGATTCTTCAGACGCTGCGCCGCGGGCCGCAGCACGGCTACGGCATCGGCCAGGCGATCCGCTCAGGCTCCGGCGAGGTCTTGCAGGCGGAAACCGGGTCCTTGTACCCGGCATTGCACAGGCTCGAAAAGCAGGGCTGGATCAAATCCGAATGGGCATCTTCGGAGCACCGCCAGCGCGCCAAATATTACCAGCTCACCCAAGCCGGCAAGAAGCAGCTCATCAGCGAGCATAGCCGGTGGAAACAATTGAGCGCCGCGATTGTCCGCCTGATGAATCCGAGTGAAGAAGGGGGCGATTTATGAGCCTGGGTCTGGAACGACTATTTCACCGCAAGCGGAGCGACCAGGAGTTGGACGAGGAGATTCAAGCCCACCTGGCCATGGCTACGCACGACCGCATCGAACGAGGGGAAGATCCGCGGGCCGCCGCACTGGCCGCCCGCCGCGAGTTCGGCAACCGCACGCTCATCCAGGAGATCACCCGCGAAATGTGGGGATGGAGCGCCCTGGCAACGCTCTGGCAGGACATCCGCTACGCCTTGCGCGGAATGCGCCGCAGCCCTGGATTCACGGCCGTTGCGGTCCTCTCGATGGCCCTCGGCATCGGCGCCAACACGGCCATCTTCAGCCTAATCAATGCCCTGATGCTGCGCACGCTGCCCGTCCACGATCCGGGCCGATTGGTGGAACTGCTCTTCAAGGCCCCGGGACAGGACCATTTCAACGCCTTCGACTGGCGGAACTACCAGCATTACCGCGAGAATAATCATGTGTTCTCGGGCCTGATTGCGGCGTCCGACACACCTTTCACCATACGTGGCGCCGGACTCGAACCGGAGATCGTGCGCGGCGGATTCGTATCCACAAATTACTTTTCGACGCTAGGCGTGAATCCCGTGCTGGGCCGTCTCATCGGCCCGGAAGACGGCAGCCCGGGCTCGCCCGCCAACGTCGCGGTGGTGAGCTGGTCCTACTGGCAGAACAGGTTCAACTCCGACCGGGCGATCGTTGGAAGGCAAATCAGCGATGGCAACCACCCGCTGACCATTGTCGGAGTCACCCCCAGAGGCTTCGCTGGCCTGGAACCGGCGAACCCTCAAGACATCTGGTTGCCGTTGACGCCAAGCCAACCGGGCAACGCGACCACCGCGCAGTACTGGCTGAAATTGGCGGCGCGTCTGAAGCCGGGTGTCTCCATCGGGCAGGCACGCGCCGAGATGAGCGTCCTGTGGCAGTGGACCCTGGAGCGGGAATTCAAAGCCAATGACGATCGCACCGTTCGCGAATGGAAAATGGAGGTGCAGCCGGCGGGGGCGGGTCTTTCGCACTTGCGCGATCAGTTTGGCAAGCCGGCGCTGGTGCTGATGGCCGTGGCGGCGCTGCTGTTGCTGATCGCCTGCGCCAATATCGCCAGCCTGCTCCTGGCGCGTGGAGCGGCCCGCCGGCGGGAAATGGCCGTGCGCGTCTCGCTGGGCGCCGGCCGGCTTCGTCTCCTGCGGCAGGAACTGACGGGGTCCGTGCTGCTTTCCGCGTCGGGTGCGCTGCTCGGCATCCTCCTGGCGAATTGGGGCACGGGCCTGCTGGTGCGGATTATGGGGAGCGGACGGCAGCGCGTCGAACTCCAGGCGCATCCCGATTTGGTGGTGCTGCTGTTCACCGCCGGGATCGCCATCCTCACCGGCATCCTGTTCGGCCTGGCGCCCGCCTGGCAGTCGTTTCGCTCCGCTCCCATGTCTTTCCTTCGAGAATCGGCGAGGGCCGGCGAAACCCGCGGACGCCGGCTTTTTGGCAGGAGCCTGGTGGTGGCGCAGTTGGCGCTCTCGGTTGCGCTGCTGAGCGCCGCCAGCTTGTTTGTCCACCACCTGTCCCAACTGCAACACCTAGACCTGGGCTTCCAACGCGACCATGTTTTGCTGGTGAATCTCAACACGGCAGGCAGCGGCTATGACGGCGTGCGATTGTCCCGCGCCAACCAGGAACTGCTGGGGCGCCTGGAGGCAATTCCGGGCGTGCGTTCCGCCACCATGTGCGGGTACTTTCCGATGGCCGGCGTGGGAGCCATGCGCCCCGCCACCGTGGAGGGCTATCAGGCCAAGCCCGGCGAACGCCGCTTCCTCTCGCAAAACTGGGTCGCGCCGCACTACTTTGCGACCTTCGGAATTCCCCTGCTGATGGGCCGCGATTTCAGCTCTCAGGACCAAGGCCGCCCGCGCGTGGCCATCGTCAATCAAACGCTGGTCCGGTACTTTTTCGGTGGTGGCAACCCCATCGGAAGACACATTGTCTTCGACGGCGACAGCCAGCCATTCGAGATCGTGGGGGTGGTGGGCGACGCGAAGTCCGGGGATATGCGTGAGTCGGCGTCGCGCTTCGTCTACTTCAACAGTTTCCAGATGAGCCGCAACTCCTCCCAGTTTGCGCTCCGGACTTCGGTGGAACCGGAAGCCGTGGCGGGAGACGTGCGCCGTGTGGTGCGGGGATTGTTAAAGACCGTGGCCGTCGGGAAGGTGACGACGCTGGACGGCCAGGTGGATGGCGCGATCGTTCCCGAACGCCTCAGCGCCCTGTTGTCCGGGTTGTT
>JADGNT010000811.1 GCA_017883345.1 Candidatus Solibacter sp.
GCGTTCGTCTACTTCTTCTTCCAGCTTTACCCGCCGGCATGGATCGCGGATCCGAAGGCGAAGACGGCGGGCGCGGCGGGAGGCTGCATGCTGGTGCGCCCGGCGGCGCTGGCGCGAGCCGGAGGGATTGAGGCGATACGCTCGGAGATCATCGACGATTGCGCACTGGCGCGGGCCATCAAAAGTAGCGGCGGGCGCGTGTGGCTGGGGCTGACGGAGAGCAGCCGAAGCTTGCGCTCGTATGGCAGTTTCGCCGAGATCGGACGAATGATCGCGCGCACGGCCTTCAACCAGCTCCGCCATTCCACGCTGCTGCTGGCGGGAACGGTGATTGGACTCGTACTGACGTACCTGCTTCCGGCGGCGCTGCTGGCGAGTGGCGACCGGCCGGCGATGGCGTTGGGTGGCGCGGCGTGGGCCATGATGGCGGTTTCCTATCTGCCGATGGTGCGCTTCTACGGCCTGAACCCAGTGTGGGCGTTAACGCTGCCGCTGGCGGCCGTCTTCTACATGGGCGCGACGGTGTGGTCGGCGGTGTTGTACTGGAGCGGGCGCGGCGGGCAATGGAAGGGACGCGCGCAGGACGCCGCGCTCGCCCGCAAGCCTTCAGGTCTTCGCAACCAACGATAGGTGTTCGTGCAGGATGCAGAGGCGTCCATCCGCCTGCTGCACGTACACCTGCGTCGCGCGGCCGTTCTGGATGTCTTCTTCGACCACCTTGCCGAGCGCACCCGAAACGCGGCTGGCGTGGAACTCGAAGGTGTAGCTGGCGACGGCGGCGATATCTCCAATCGGGTGCACTTCGATGGGTCCCAGTTGCACGCGGAGGTGGCTCTCCGGGTGAAAGTACTCGCGCTTGCGCCGGGTCACCGCCAGCCTGCCCGGCTCCGCACGCGAAGCGAGTGAGCTGAACACGGTCGCCTCCGGCAGGTAGAAGCTCTCGATGACGTCGGCGGACTTGGCGGCGAAGGCGCCCCAGAAACGTCCCACCTCGGCGCGGACCTGTTCGGCGCTAATACTCACGGGCGCAATCTATAACGTCGTGCGGGTTCTGGGTAGTGAATTCCGCGTCGTTTTTCAATGTTTCGCTGCTCGCAGACCGCGCGTTTTCTGGTGCAGCAAATCCGCAATCACCACCGCCATCAGCGCGCAGGCCAGCGCGAACCAGGGCCAGTTGAAGCGTGTCGGCAAGGCATGGCGCAGGGCGGCTTCGCCTCCGGGCAACGCGCGGATCGCGGTTTCCATGAAGACAATGAGCGCCAGTGCGATTCCCAGGGCGCCAATCCAGAGGGCGTGCCGGCGCGGCCAAAGTTGCTGGCCGAATTGCGTCACGATAGTCCCGCCGATCACCATCAACAGCGCGATAATGGCGGGCGCGATTACCGGTCCCCACCACGGCAGCGGAATCAGAAACAGGACGTCCCAGTCGAAGACGGACGTTGGCCAGCCGACGATCACGGCGAGAAAGACGTAGTAAAAAATGTCCCACACGCCGAAGGCGATCAGGGAATAGGCGAGCCGTGTGCGCCAATCGCGTCCGGCGAGCCATCCGACGGCGAACAGCATGACCAGCGTGGCGATCTCGCGGACCAACTCCGCATTGCCAAGCGCCTGGTGCGGCGGCAGCGGTATCGCCTGGTACGGATTGACGCGGTCCACCAGCATGCGCAGGTATGCGACCGTCGCCGATTCCATCCAGGCCATCGCGACCCCGAAGAGCACGACCATCCACCAGCGCTTGCGCTCCGACATCGGTGACATTGTAGAACGTGCCCGCACCCAGCGATGGAGCACTCTTCGCGCTCGATAACCGCGCGGAAATCCGAGCACAGTGAGCAAATGTGACCTGTCGCACCATGGCTGCCAGCCCTACGATTACTTTACTGCAGTGTGGAGGTCTCTTATATTCCCGGAGGCCGTCGCTCAGCAGTTCGAAGAGCCGGAATGCCGGGCTCTGGCCACGTTTGGGAGCCAAGTTGCAAGGAGCAGAGCGCACAGAAGACCGCTGGGGCACGATCCGACATGGGATGAAGCTAGTCGCGGTAGTCCTGCTTCTGTTGCCGCTGTCGTTGACAGCCTACGCACAAGTTGTGACTCCGGTGGAGGGCGAAAGCTGGCTTGAGCATCTTCATCGGCCGTTCGACGAAACCAGTATGGGCAAATCGTCCGGTGTTTACGGCCCTGCGGCTCCCATGCCCGGCGATTGGCCGCTGCCACACCCGGGGTTGAAGCTCTCCAACAAGTTCACCGGGCAAAGCACCAAGCTGTCCGGCTCAGACCTTTATCGCATGAAGTGCCAAGGCTGCCATGGCGAATCCGGCACCGGCGCTCCCCCGGAAATCAATTCGGTCCTCGACCCCGTGCGCGCGACCTCCGCGAAGATGTACATCGAGCGCATGAAGAAGGTTGGCATGGACGTGACCATGAAGGATGCCGCGCACCTCGCCAAGCAAGCCGAGGGCACGCTGCTGGTCCGCCTGCACACGGGCGGCACCGACATGCCTTCGCCCAACCCTTATCTGACCGATGCCGAGGTCCGCTCGCTTTTCGCCTACCTGCGTCAGCTTGCCGGCATTCCTGGGGCGGAGAAGCAGCAGGTCCCGATTGTCGAGCCACCCTTGCGCGTCGGCGAGCACATCGTGAAGTCAACCTGCCATATCTGCCACGCGTCGGTCGGCCACAATCCCAATTCCCAAGAGCTCATGGAAGGCCAGATTCCGCCGCTCGACAGCCTCACGTCGCGGCTGAGCGTGAATGAATTCATCACCAAAGTTACGGTCGGAGCGCCGGTGCTGGAGGGCTCGCCTGCGATACCGGTCCGTGGCCACATGCCCGCGTTCACCTACCTGGCGCCCGACGAGGCGGC
>JADGNT010000812.1 GCA_017883345.1 Candidatus Solibacter sp.
CCGGACAATGGGCATGCGCCAGCCGGTACCGAAGGCGCGGGAAGTGACTTTGAGAGCGGGAGCGGCCTGTTTGCGCTTGAACTCGGCGGCGCGGACCAACTTCAGGACCCGGCGCACGGTGGGTTCGTCGAAGCCCTGGGCGATGATGTCTTCGGCCGACTGGCACTGCTCGATATGCAGCTCCAGAATCTGGTCGAGCAACTCGTAAGGCGGGAGGCTGTCCTGGTCGGTCTGGTTCGGCCGCAGTTCGGCCGAAGGCGCCTTGATGAGAATGGCTTCGGGGATGTCCGCCTGACGCCGGTTGCGCCACCGCGAGACCCGGTACACCATCATTTTCGGCAAATCGGCGATCACCGCGAGACCGCCGTTCATATCGCCGTACAACGTGCAATACCCTACCGACATCTCCGACTTGTTTCCGGTGGTGAGCAGCAGCGAGCCAAACTTGTTGGAAAGCGCCATCAAGAGATTGCCGCGGATGCGCGACTGGATGTTCTCTTCGGTCACGTCCGGCGGGAGTCCCCGGAAGGCGCCGGCCAAGGTCTCGTCGTAGGCGCTCATCATGGGCGCGATCGGCAGGGTGAGGGTTTCGATTCCGAGGTTGCGCGCCAGTGCGATGGAGTCGTCCACGCTGCCCGGGCTGGAATAGCACGAGGGCATCATCACGCCGAGCACGTTTTCGCGGCCGAGCGCGTCGGCCGCGAGGGCGGCCGTCAGCGCCGAATCGACGCCGCCCGAGAGGCCCAGCAGGGCCTTCCGGAATCCGGTCTTGCGCGCGTAGTCGCGGACGCCCAAAACCAGAGCATGCCAGATCTCGGCCTCGGGTTCGAAATCGTCCTCCGCGATGGCGCCCGTTCCGGCGGCCAGATCCACGGTCAGCACGTCTTCCTGAAAGCCTTTTGCCTTGGCGAACATGCGGCCTTGCGCGTCGAACGCGGCGCTACGCCCATCGAAAATGAGGTCGTCGTCACCGCCCACCTGGTTCACGTAAACCACGGGCAGGGAATATTTCTGGGCCAGATGGCCGAGCATATGTTCGCGCAGAATCTGTTTCCCGGCGGTGAAGGGAGAGGCGGAGAGATTGACGATCGCCTGGGCGCCGGCCTGCGCGAGGCCCTCGATCGGATCCTGGTGATAGCGCCTCCGGCTCCAGAAATCCCGGTCGTTCCAGACGTCTTCGCAGATGCTGATGCCCAGGCGCCAGCCGTTCAGTTCCAGAATTTGCGGCCCGCTCGCGGGCTCGAAATAGCGGTCTTCATCGAAGACGTCGTAGGTGGGCAGGAGGGTCTTATGAAAAACCGGGCCGGCGGCGCCGTCTTTCAACAATGCGGCGCTGTTGAATAAGGGGCGGCCGCCGGGGCCGGGATTCGGAGTAGCGACGCCCACCAGCAACGGCGCGGCGTCTTTCAATTCCATCGCCAGACCGTCGAGCATCTGGCCAGCGCGGCGCACGAAACCGCGGTTCATCAGGAGATCGCGCGGCAGGTATCCCATCAGGGCCAGCTCGGGCGTTACCACCAGATCCGCTCCCTGGGACTGTGCGGCGCGCACGCCGCGGGCAATCAGCGCGGAGTTCCCGTTCAGATCGCCCGCGGTGGGGTTGATTTGGAGAAGCGCGATACGCAAGGCGAATCCCCTTGGCCGCAACAGATAAGGCTTCAGGCCTCAGTGTAGCAACAACGAGAACCGCTGCCCGCTTGCCTGACGTCAACGTCTGGCTGGCGTTGCTGCCGGAACAATGTTGGTTCAACCTACTGCGAGCCGCGCGACAACACCAGGGACTTGAAGGCGTGGAACATGATAAAGGTGTCCATGCCCAGGGACATGTTCTTGATGTAGTACAGGTCGCGTTCCAGCTTCGCGGCCGTATCCAACCGCTCGCCGTGCAATGTGAAGTTGATCTGGGCCCAGCCGGTGATCCCCGGCCGGACGCAATGCCGCTGCCGGTAGTACGGAATATGCTCGGAAATCGCGGCGACGAACTCCGGCCGCTCGGGGCGCGGTCCCACGAGAGACATATCCCCCTTCAGCACATTGAACAGTTGCGGCAGGTCGTCGAGCCGCAACTGGCGGATGATCCAGCCAACTCTAGTCACCCGAGGGCCATCTTCGACGACATTGACTTGCGTCGAACGGAATTTGTAAAGCGTAAAGACGGCATCGTGCAACCCAGCCCGCGCCTGGCGGTACAGGATCGGCCCGGGTGACGAGAGCTTCACCGCCAGCGCCGCGATCGCCATGATGGGGGCGGCCACGGCGATACCGACGGCCGCCAGGGACACGTTCCAGAGACTCTGATACAGAACGTTCTGAGGACGGGGCCTGAGTTCGCCGGATTCCATGAACTGAGACGGCCGCAGTTCCTTGAGGCACACCCGTCCCCGAATTCTTTCATAGGCGCTGGCCGCCTCTTCGACGGCGTACCCGGCAAAACGAAGCTCCAGGAGTTCGACGATCGGCGTGCGGCGTCCGCACTCGAACAAGCCCACAACGATCCGGTCCGGCCGCGCCGCCCCGACCATCTCCCGCAACGAGGCGATTGGGCCGAGAATCTCTCCGCCGGGAAGCGCCGCGCCGGCATCCTGGGAATCCCGCACGTACCCGGCTACCAGGAGACCCAGTTCCGGATGTTCGCCGACGTGCCTGCCGATGTCGTCCAGCAGAGGGCTGCCGCCAACCAGTAGCAGCCGATCCCGGCCGAGTATCTCAAGCGCATGAGCGCTAAAAAACACGCGCCAAAGGAAAATTACGACCAGCGTCAGCAAGCTGCCCCACAATATCACCTGCATCGGCGCCTTCAGGTCCGGATCCAAATAGCTGATCAGCCCTTGCAGGAGAAAGGCCCAGCCCACCGCCACGCAGA
>JADGNT010000813.1 GCA_017883345.1 Candidatus Solibacter sp.
GCGTTCAGCATGACGCCCACCAGCCAGAACATCCCGGTCGACGGCGGCACCAACACGTTCAAGGTTCAGGCCACTTGCGGCTGGCAGGCCACCAGTAATGTGAACTGGATCACCCTGAATGCGAATAACGGCATCCCGGACCTTCCGGTCAGCTACTCGGTGGCGGCGAATACCTGTGTCGCCGCGCGCAGCGGAACCATCACGCTGCAGCAGACGAACCTGCCCAAGCCGCCCCAGCTAGCCGTCACGCAGGATGGATCGCCGAATAATATCTCGCTTTCGGCGTACAGCGCCACCGTCGCATCGGCGGCCAGTAACGGCCGCATCACCGTCACCACGGGGGATGTTTGCAATTGGAGCGCCACCACCGACGTGACTTGGATCCAAATCACCGTGGGCTCTAGCGGTACCGGCAACGGCGGGATCTCCTATCATCTGCTGGAGAACACCACCGCGCAGCGTACCGGCAGCATCCATCTGGGCGCTCTTACGTACACCATCACCCAACTTGCGCCCGCCCCCCCGCCCGTGGTCCTAAAAAGCGTGAGCAACGCCGCCAATTACAACACCGACGCCGTCTCGCCCGGGGAGATCGTCGCCCTCTTCGGCGACAACATGGGTCCGGCTTCGTTCGTGACCCTGCAGGTGAGCAACGGGACTGTGACGAATTCGCTGGCCGGCACGCAGGTGCTGTTCGACGGTGTGGCCGCTCCCATGGTTTACACGCAAAAAGGACAGGTCAACGCGGTGGTGCCCTACGGCGTCGCCGGCAAGACCAGCACCCAGGTGCAGGTGCAGTATCAAGATGTGGTTTCGAACACCCTGACCGTGCCGGTGCACGCCGCGACGCCGGCCATCTTCTCGCTGGACGCTAGCGGGGTAGGCCCTGGCGCGATTCTGAACCAGGACAATTCCATCAATTCCACCGGCAACCCCGCTGCGCGGCTCTCGGTGATCGCCCTCTACTGTACCGGAGGCGGCGTCACTACGCCTGCCAGTGGCGATGGCGCCGTGATCGGCGATGCGTCTTTCGTCCTGTCGCAGACCCCGGTGGTGACCATCGGCGGCGTGAATGCTTCCGTGAAGTATGCCGGGGCGGCGCCCGGCGCCGTGGCCGGGTTAACCCAGATCAACGTGGAAGTTCCCGCCGGAGTTACGCCCGCGCTCGCCTGGCCCGTGATCGTGAAAATCGGCGATTTCACCGGCACCGGCAGCGTGACCGTAGCCGTGAAGTAGTAGGATAAGGTCCCGACCCAGAGGGTACCCCCAAACCGTACAGGTGTTACGTTTTCTGGCTCTCTCCTTGCTGAAAACAAAGGGAATCGGTCGCACAAACCGTACAACCGTTACGGTTTTGGGGCGCGCCGCGCGCGTCAGATCCGCGGCGCAGCTCAGACTTCTCACCGCCGCTTGAAGCCCGCCAGCAATGCCATCCCACCGATGGCCAGAGCCATCGTGGAAGGCTCGGGAAGGGTGTCGCTGACTACCCAGATATCGTTATCGGCGGTGGTGAACAGAACGTCTTCCCCACTCCCGCACTCAAATCGGAATCATCCTCAGGGCTGCCACCTCTCTGGGGCAATTTTCGAAGAACTTCCTCATGACGCCGTCGCGTCTCAACAAATCATGAGAAATTTGGTGCCCTGATCCACTTCTTTGACGTGTGAGGCCGGCAACTTCACCCATTTGTGCGCGACACCCCATTTGTGCGCGATAGCACTGTGAAACACGAAGTCCCGAGTTCTGTCATCGTCCTGTTACGGAACGGAGATAGAATTAAAGAAGCTTAATAAAGGAGTTTGCGAAATGCGGTCACGGATCTTATTTATCTCCGGACGCCAGGAAGACGCCCGGCATCTTTCAAGAATGCTGCATGCGCTGCCCCTGAAGTTGGAGCACGTGCCATCTCTGCACCATGCGCGTACCCGCCTCCGCCAGCAAGAGTACGACGTCATTCTCACCGAAGCCGCCCTGCCCGATGGCAAGTGGCTGGACGTCCTGCATTTGGTCCGCGAATGCCCGCGGGAACCCGAAGTGATCGTCACCGATCCGCAGGCGGATGCCCGTTTCTGGGCCGAAGCGCTCAACCTCGGCGCTTACGACCTGCTCGCCCAACCCTTCTACGAACCCGAAGTCCGCCGCATCTTGTATAACGCCTGCTCGCGGCCGCCTTCCCAGACGTCCCAGATGGGCGCCGTATAATGGTTTCTCCACCCAGGGAGAAACCATGTCCGCCGCCACCGATGCCTTCGTCAAAGACAATCGGCACCGCCTCCTTGAGGAGCTGAAGCAGTTCCTGCGCATTCCCAGCATCAGCACCCTGGCCGAAAACCGCGCCGACGTCGAACGCGCCGCCAACTTCGTCGCCGATGCCCGCTCTCAAAACCACTACCGGCACGCTACCCGTCAACATCCGCTTCCTGGTGGAAGGCGAGGAGGAGATCGGCGGCTCTTCCATCGCGAAATATGTGGCGGAGAACCCGGACAAACTCGCCGCCGATGTCGCCCTCGTGTCCGACACCGCCATGTATGCCGAAGGCATGCCCACACTCTGCATCGGGCTGCGCGGATTGGTCTATATGGAGGTTGAGGCCGCCGGCCCCAAACGCGACCTGCACTCTTGCCTGTACGGCGGCGCCTCTCCCAACGCGGTTTTCGGCCTGATCGAACTGCTCGCCAAGGCCAAGAACGCCGATGGCGTGCTCCAGATCCCCGGCATCTATAACGATGTGGACGAGCCCGCGGCGGCCGAAATCGCCAGTTGGCGGAGCCTGCCTTTCCAGGAAAGCGAGTTTCTGGCCAAGGAAGTGGGGTCTACCCAACTCACCGGCGAACCCACCCGCATGGTGCTGGAGCGCGTCTG
>JADGNT010000814.1 GCA_017883345.1 Candidatus Solibacter sp.
GTGAAGGTGCTGCGCGAGTCCGGCAGTGGCTCCTTTAGCTGGCTGGTCATCGGCATCGAATATGCCGCGAGCATCCATGCGGATGTCATCAACATGAGTCTGGGCGCCACCTTCGATATCGCTCACGCAGGGAAGAACAATCAAGGCCTCGGGACCCTGCTCTCGGCTCTGGACCGCGCCGTCAACCACGCCACCGCCGCTGGAGTGCTGGTGGTGAGTGCGGCCGGTAACGAAGCAGTGAACCTCAACAGCAGTATCATGAGCATTCCCGCACAGTCTGGGAACGGCATGGCGGTCTCGGCTACGGGCCCCTATTGCCAGACCGATTTCGATCGCTTTGCCTCCTACAGCAACTACGGCCAATCGGTGATTAACCTAGCCGCACCGGGTGGCGGCGTGGACTGCGGGACCTCCCTTGACTTCGTCCTGAGCGACAGCAAGGGTGCATTCTATTTTGCTGCCGGCACCTCGATGGCCGCTCCCCACGTTTCCGGCGTGGCGGCGCTGATCGTTGGCAAGTATGGCCACATCGGGCCAGCAGCGGTCAAAGCCATCCTGCAGCAGTCGGCCGACGATCTGTACAAGCCCGGTGCTGATCCCTTTAGCGGGCACGGACGGGTCAACGCGCAGAAAGCACTCGGCGACTAGACTGTTCTATCCAACTCAACAGGGGCCGCTCGGCGGCCCCTGTTCTTTTGGGGGCCGTCCGAGGTGAAAAAGAATGACCGGCAGAAGCCGAAAGTCGGGCTATAATTCGCGCTTGGACGTGGGGGTTTTATGCAATTCGAGCCCAGCGGAATTCCACATCCGAACCTGAGCGACAAGGTGAACCGCAACATCGTCGGTTCCGAGATCGAGGGCGGTGTGTACTTGAACCGCGTCGCCAGCGACACCCGGCTCGAGGTGGAGACGCAGAACCGCCGCTACTCGCTGTGGGTGCGGGAAAACGGCGAGGTGCTGATCTGGGGGCACCCGGTGTACTGCCCGGCGCCGACCCGGGTGCGCATTTCGGGATCGAACTGGGGCGGGTCCATGCTCAAGGCGGGCTTCATCGGCCGCGGCATGTACATGGAATTCCGGCACCCGGAGCATCAGACGGTAATCACATCGCGCGTGCGCGAAGTGCGGGAAGTTTCAGTCGCCGGTCATCAGTCGCCCGTCGCCAGTTTCCAGAGACAGTAGCCTTCTCACATTCTGGTTCCTTTCGAAATAAAAAGATCCTTCGCTTCGCTCAGGAGGACAAACTGCGCGAAGCGGTGACGATCTGGTGACTGATGACTGGCGACTCGCGACTGATTTCGCGATAGACTTCCAGCCATCCGCATGCTGAACTCTGGAACCAAGCTGGGGCCATATGAAATCCAGTCCGCGCTGGGCGCGGGCGGGATGGGTGCGGTGTACAAGGCGCGCGACACGCGGCTGGAGCGCACGGTCGCGATCAAGGTCCTGTCGGGCGGGCCCATCTCCACGCCGGAGTTGCGCCAGCGCTTCGAACGCGAGGCCAAGGCCATCTCGGCGCTCCAGCATCCGAACATCTGCGTGCTGCACGACATCGGCAGCCAGGACGGGATGGACTATCTCGTCATGGAATATGTCGAGGGCGAAACGCTGGCCCATCGCCTGCTGCGCGGGCCCATGCCGATGCAGCAGGTCCTGAAGCTGGGCGTCGAGATTGCCGACGCGCTCGATAAGGCCCACCGTGCGGGACTCGTGCATCGCGATATCAAGCCCGCCAACATCATGCTGACGCGCGCGGGGGCGAAGCTGCTGGATTTCGGCCTGGCGAAACCGGTTGGACTGCAAGCGGCATCGCTGATGCCGGCGACGGTCAATTCCGCGCTGACGGCGATGACACAGGGCCAGCCGCTGACGCAGGAAGGAATGATCGTCGGCACTTACCAATACATGGCGCCGGAACAGATCGAGGCCGGCCATACCGACGCGCGTACCGACCTGTTCGCGCTCGGCTGTGTGCTCTACGAGGCGGCCCTGGGCAGGGCGGCATTCTCCGGCAAGACGCAGGCGAGCGTGATCGCGTCGATCCTGGCGTCGGAACCGCCGGCGATGTCCACCATCCAGCCCATGACTCCGCCACTGCTGGAGCGCGTGGTCCGCACCTGCCTGATGAAAGATCCCGAGGACCGCATTCACTCCGCCCACGACCTGAAGCTGCAACTGGAATGGCTGCTGGACGCCGACGTTGACACGCAATCCATGTCGGTTGGCAGACGGCGCAGAGGGGTGCCCTGGATTGCGCTGGCGGCAACCGCGCTGCTGGTGGCCTTGGCGGCGGTGGCGGGAACGATCGCGTACGAAAGGGCGCACACGACGAAGCAGGTGATCCGCACATCCATCGATTTGGGAGAGGGAATCAACCTCCCGCTGGTGCACTCGATGGCGTTGTCGCCGGACGGAAAGATGTTGGCGTACGTCGCGCAAAGCGGAAACGAGAAACCGAGTCTTTGGATTCGCCCCTTACAAGCAATCCGCGGCAAGCGCGTGGACGACACGGAGGGAGCGGCGTACCCGTTCTGGTCGCCCGACAATCGCAACGTCGCCTTCTTCGTTCCAGGGAAGCTCAAGAAGCTCGACACGGCGGGATGGTCCATCCAGAACCTCTGCGACGCCGAAGATGGACGCGGAGGCGCGTGGAATTCGAAGGGAACCATCGTCTTCGCGCCTACGATGACGGGTGGATTGGCAAGAATCTCGGAAAACGGCGGACAGCCATCGGCGCTCACCAATGTCGGATCATCGATGACACACCGCTGGCCGCAATTTCTGCCCGATGAAGACCGCGTGCTCTTCCTCTCGATGAAGGCCAACGGCAGCGCCGGCGAGTTGCTGGTCACGAGCCTGTCC
>JADGNT010000815.1 GCA_017883345.1 Candidatus Solibacter sp.
CGCCCACCCCAATATCCACGGCGGCCCGCTGAAGGCCATCCTCATCATTGCGTCGGAAGTCGTGGACGCACTGCGCGAGCGCGGCTACCCGCTGTTCTACGGCGCCATGGGCGAGAACCTGACCACGCGCGGCATCGATATCCGCCAGATCCGCATTGGCGACCAGATTCGCGTAGGTGGCGCGCAGCTTGAGATCACGCAGCCCCGCGGCCCGTGCTCCGCGCTGGATGTCTACGGTGAATCGCTCAAGCTGGAGGTCTACGACCAGAAGGTGAAGGAGCGCGATTACACCTCCGCACGCTGGGGTATGAGCGGCTTTTACGCCAGCGTGGTGGCGCCGGGGCCGGTGCGGGTGGGAGACGCGGTGTCGCTGGTCTCCAAACTTGTGTGACCCATGATCTCCCCTGAATCGGCTGCGGCGGCGCCAGACCCCGAAAGCGCCCGCTATTTCCTGGCACGCCTGCGGCAGGACTTCCCCTCGGCATACCAGCGCATCGTCGCCAACCCCGCCGCGCTGCGCTGCGCCGTCAGCCTCTTCTCCTATAGCCGCTTTCTCTCGGAGTCGGTGTTGCGCGACCCCGAGCGCCTCCTGCACGTGGCCGCTTCGCCAACCTTCAATAGCGTCCTGACGCTGGAGAACTACCGCGAGCGCCTCTACAGTTTTCTGGGCGCCGGCGTGCCTTCGGCGGTCGATTTCGCGCGCTTCCGTCGCCGCCAGTTGCTGCGCATTCTGCTGCGCGATGTACTGGATGCGGCCACCCTGTCCAATGTCACCGAGGAATTGTCCAACCTCGCCGACGCCATCCTGGACGTGGCCTACCGGCGGATCCGCGCGGAACTGGTGGCGCGCCACGGCGAGCCCCGCCTGGAAGACGGCGCGCTGTGCGGCTTCAGCGTCATCTCGCTCGGCAAGTTGGGCGGCAAGGAGCTCAACTACAGTTCCGACATCGACCTCATGTTCGTCTACGGTGGCAATGGGGAGACCGACGGTCCCGCGGTGCTGACCAACAAGGAATTCTACAAGAAGGTGGCCAACCAGTACACCGCGCTCCTCTCCACCTACACCGCGGAGGGCCAGTGCTATCGCGTGGACCTGCGCCTGCGCCCGGACGGAACCTTGGGTGAGATCGCCGTCTCCGAGGATGGCGCGCGCGCATACTACAGCGAGCGCGCTCGCGACTGGGAGAAGCAGATGTTGATCAAGGCCCGCATCTCGGCCGGAGAAAGCGAGCCCGGCGCCGCTCTGCTGGAGTTTGTGGAACCGCTGATCTACCAAAGTTCGCTCGATTTCCGCGCCGTCGAGGCGGTCAGCGAAACCCGCCAGCGCATCAGCGAGAAACTGGCGGCCAAGCGCGGCGCGCCAGGCGGGCTGGACGTCAAGCTGACGCCCGGCGGCATCCGCGATATCGAGTTCCTGGTGCAGTGTCTGCAACGCTTGCACGGCGGGCGCGAACAGTGGGTACGGCACGGTGGCACGGTCTTCGCCCTCTTCCGCCTGCGCGACAAGGGCTTTCTTTCCGACGGGGAATACGCGCGCCTGTCCGCCGCCTACGCCTTCCTGCGCTACCTGGAACACCGCCTGCAAATGGAAGAAGACCGGCAAACCCACACCCTGCCCAACAGTCCCGCGCGGCTCGACCTGCTGGCGCGCAAGATGCCCGCCGACAGCGCCGCTGTCTCAACGAACGGCACGCTGGACGGCGAGGGCCTCCAGCAGCGTCTCCAGGAACACCTGTCGGCGGTGCGCGAGATTTACCATCGCGTGGTGCACGCCTACCGGCAGCCGGCATGCGCCGCCGTCGAGGAGCCCGTGGCGCGGCCCGAAGAGGTGGAGGCTCTTCCGCCGGATCGCAATCTGGAGCGCACGCTTGGCGGGCGGGCGCCTCGCCTCGCCGCTGCCCTCGCCGCCGCCACCCTGCACCGCGGACGCCCGCGCTTTGAACATTTTCTGGAAGCGGCCTTGGCCGCGCCGGAATTGCTGGCGCGCCTGGAAGCCTCGCCCGCCGGGGTGCTGGACATCTTCGAACACAGCGCCCACTTCGCCGACCAACTCCTGCGCTACCCGGAGCTACTGGAAGAAATCGGCGAGCCGTTCCAACTCGAAGTCGGACCGCTCCGGGACGGCGCCGCGCTGCGCCGTTTCTACCGCCGCCAGATGCTGCGCATCCAGTGCGAAAGCATGCTGGGCCGGGCGCCCATCTTCGAGACGCTCGGCAAGACCAGCGTGCTGGCCGATAGCGTCATCGCAGCCGCCTACCGCATCGCGCTGGCCGAAGCCCCGCCGCCCTCGAGCGCCGCCTATCGTGCCAGCGACCAGATGATGGTAATCTCTCTCGGCCGCCTCGGCATGCGCGAGTTCGACCTCGGCAGCGACGCCGACGTCAACTTCGTCATCCCCGATGACGACGCCTCTGAACAGGTCTACTGGACCGGCGTCGCCGAGCGCATCATCCAGACGCTCAGTTCCTACACCGGCGAGGGCGTCATGTTCGCCATCGATACGCGCCTCAAACCCAACGGACGCGCCGGCGACCTGGTGCAGACCGAGGGCGCCTACAAGACCTACTTCGCCGAAAAGGCGGAGGCTTGGGAAGGCATCGCCTACATGAAATCGCGCGCCCTCGCCGGTAATCTGGAGCGTGCCACCGTGTTTCTGCACGAGCTTCAGGACGTGGACTGGCGGCGCTACGGCCAGAGCATGCGCTCGCGCCACGAACTCGGCGAGATGCGCGCCCGCCTGGAGCGCGAGCAGGGCGCCCGCAATCCCCTCAAGGCCGGCGTGGGGGGCTATTATGATATCGACTTCGCCTTGATGTATCTGCGCCTCCGCGGCGCGGGGATTTTTTACAAGGT
>JADGNT010000816.1 GCA_017883345.1 Candidatus Solibacter sp.
GCATAGCCGCGTAAAACAGGACATCATGATCGAAGCAGGAGAGATAAACACAGTCCACTCCACCGCATCTCGAGGCTATCCCGCTCTCGGCCTCCGCCGGCGCCATGCTACTGGAAAGCTGTGGCTCCATGATCGACACGTGTCCTGGGTGTTGCCGTTCCGACTCTCAGGATACGACCAGAACAGGTTCCAAGGACATACGCGAAATAGGGTAGTTTTGGGCTGGCAGATCCTTCAAAGTGATGAACGAGTACAGAAGACCACCGATTCGGATGTACGTTTCTTCCTCGTGCTCAATGTTCCAATGACTTGGATTCTACCGGGGGTTCGAATCCCCCCCTCTCCGCCAGCCAAATAGTTATCATGAACACCGTGGCCACTGTGTTCACCCGCACCCTCCCCCTTCTGATCGCCGTCACCGCGTGGGCGCAACAGAGTCCGCTGGTCTATCCCGGCGGGCACGGACCCGGCCGTGGGAAACATGTAGTGCTGATCTCCGGCGACCAGGAATACCGTTCCGAGGAGTCGATCCCGGCGCTCGCTCAAATCCTGGCCGTCCGCCACGGTTTCCACTGCACGGTACTCTTTGCCGTCAACCGCCAGACCGGCAAGATCGACCCCAACACCATCGACAACATCCCCGGCCTCGAAGCGCTGCGCCACGCGGATCTGGTGGTCCTGTTCGCGCGCTGGCTGGAACTGCCCGACGAGCAGATGAAAGAGATCGTCGACTATACCGAGTCCGGCCGGCCCATCGTCGCCCTGCGCACCTCCACCCATCCGTTCAACTATCGGAAGCACCCGGAAAGCCCGTACGCGAAGTACAGCTATGACCACAAGCAGTTCTCCGGCGGCTATGGCAGGCAGGTCCTCGGCGAGACCTGGATCGCGCACTACGGAGCGCATCAGAAGCAAAGCACGCGCGGCGTCATCCCGGCGGGAATGGAGAACCACCCCATCCTGCGCGGCGTGCGCGACCTGTGGGGAGAGTCCGACGTCTACGAGATCACCGCGCTCTCCGGCGACAGCCGGCCCCTCGTCATGGGCCAGGTGCTGATGGGAATGGACCCGGCCTCGCCGCCCGACCCGGCCAAGAAGCTCATGCCCGTCGCGTGGACCAAAACCTACACCGGCAGCTCAGGCAAACCCGCCCGCATCTTCACCTCCACCATGGGTCACGTCATGGACTTCCGCAATCGGGGCTTCCGGCGCATGATCGTCAACGCCTGCTATTGGGCCGTGGGGCTGGAGAAAAAGATCTCCGCCACGCGCAGTGTGGAGTTCGTCGCGCCCTACAATCCGCACCCGATCGGCGTGCGCGGCGTCGCGCCCTAAACGCTACGCAACCTCCAACTCCCCGGGCGGCCACGGCGGCACCGCCCCCGCCCGCGAGGCCACCAGCGCGCCTAGCCGATTGGCGAAATCACCCGTCTTCGCCGCGCTCCAACCCGCCGCGAGGCCGTGCAGAAATGCCGCCGCGAACGCGTCGCCCGCGCCCACCGTATCCACCACCTTCACCGTGTAACCCGGGCACTCCGCCCGATCGTTCCCGATGCGCACCGCGCAGCCCCGTTCCCCGCGCGTGACGGCCACCGAGGGAGCCTCGCCCAAGTCCGGAAACAACTCCGCCTCCTCGCTATTCACTTTCACCGCATCGGCCAGTGAGAGTAGTTCGCGAACCAGTGCCGGCGTATAACAGCCGCACCGCAGATTCACGTCGTAGAAGCGCCGCGCGTCCGGCACGGCATCCATCACTCGACGCAACACCTCACGGGCACGGCCGTCCATCGGATACAGCGTCCCGAAATAGATCCAGTCGGGCCGCAACTCCGCCAGCCGCTGCAACTGCCCGTCATCCAGCGTCAGGCAATCGTAGGCCGCGGGCCGGTGAATCGTGAAGTCGGGATGCCCTTCCGCATCGACCCGCACCGACACGCTTCCCGTCGGCCGGCCCGCCGCCACCTGAATGAACTCTGTCGTCAGGCCCAACGCCGCGGCCCGCTCCAGCGCCGCGCGGCCCCGTTCGTCATCTCCCACCGCGCTCAGGAAAATCACGCGGTGTCCCAGCCGGTGAGCGTGGACCGCGAAATTGAAAGGCGCTCCGCCCAGCCGCACCGAATCGGGAAATACATCCCACAAAATCTCACCGATGCTGAGGATTGTCATCTGATTCTCAAGAAGCTTGCCCGTCGCCCGGCGCGGCCGGCTTCCTTGCCCAACTCCGCCTACCTCGCCCGCGTCGCATCCATTTTCGCCTTCATCGTTTGCCCACCCGCCGCCAGCGTCACCTCGCCTTTCAAATGATCCCCCTCGATCGCGACATCGAACTTGAAAGCTCCGTTGGGCACGGGCACCTCCATCGTGACCTTGTCCCCCTCCACGGCGCCCTTCTCGATCGGCAATTGCTCGCCCGCGGTCGGTCCCGCCGTGCCCGTGAGCTTCCCGCCATCCTGCTTCAAGATCAGGTGGATCGTGTCGCCCTGCGTCTGCCCGTCCGGCCCCGTGATCTTCAAGGTGCCGCTCCAGGTTCCCGAAACATCCGCCGCGCTGGCCACCAGGGCCAAAACCGCCGAGAATAGTACTGCCTTCAGTGCCTGCATGCATCCCCCGCTTCAGATTACCGCAGTCTGCCGAACCACTCCCGTGCCCATCCGTCCCGTAGTAGCCTGAAGATACCAATGACCACGTCGCGCCTCGGGCTCCTGGCGTTTATTCTCGCCGCCGCATTACGTGCCGTCGCCCAGGATGATGCCACCGCACTCCTCGCCAAGTCCGTCGCCGCCTTCGAGAAAAACCAGCAGAACGAGAAGCAGTGGAACTGGAACATCGTCGAAACCCGCCAGCTCCTG
>JADGNT010000817.1 GCA_017883345.1 Candidatus Solibacter sp.
GCGACTTCGCGCGCCAGGGATCGCACCCGGTCCGCGTCGATGCCGAAGGTGGCCGTGCCGGCCAACGCCTCGCCGCTCAGTTTCAGCAGGATGCGCTGATAGCCAGACATAGCCTACTCGGCTGCGGCGGTTTCACTGCCGGATTCCGCCACCTGCGAATCGCCGACTTTGAAACGCACGAAGCGCGCCACGCTGATGTTCTCGCCCAGTTTGGCGATCTTGGTCTTCACCAGTTGTCCCACGGTGAGCGTCGCTTCCTTCACGAACGGCTGTTCGAGCAGGCAGATCTCTTCGTAGAACTTGGCCATGCGGCCCTCGGTGATCTTCTCGATCATCTTCTCGGGCTTGCCCTCGGCCAGTGCGCGTGCCTTCTGGATTTCCTTTTCTTTCTCCAGCACGCCGGCAGTGACGTCTTCCTTGCGGATGAAGCGCGGATCGGCCGCCGCAATGTGCATCGCGATATCGTGCACGAGTTCCTGGAAATCGTCGGTGCGCGCCACGAAATCGCTCTCGCAATTGATTTCCACCATCACGCCGAGCTGACCGCCGTGGTGAATGTAGGTGCCGATGAGACCTTGTTTAGTGGCGCGCGAAGCCTTCTTGCCGGCCGACGCGATGCCACGCTTGCGCAGTACCACTTCCGCTTCGGCGAGGTCGCCCTTGGCTTCCACCAGGGCGCTCTTGCATTCCATCATTCCGGCGCCGGTGCGCTCGCGGAGTGCTTTGACTAGTGACGCGGTAATTTCCGCCATAATAATTTCCTGGTTCCTTTAGCCGGGCAGGTGGTAGCCCGGACCTGCATCAGCCTGGGGTGCACCAAAGTGACGCCCCACGGTGACGCCCCACGGGGGGAATGTTAGACGCCGCCTTCGGTGAGCACAGGCTCGGCAGCCGGTTCGGCCGTCTCCGAAGCGGGCCCCTTACGCTGCGCAGCCGGAGCCGGCTCGTCGGCCATGCTCAGGCTCTCCCCCATGATCTTCTCGGCATACTTGGGATCCACGTACTCGGTGTACTCCACCATGCCTTCCTCGGCAGGGGCCTCGTCGCTGACGATCTTGTCGCCGGTGAAATCGTGTTCCGTAGCCAGCGCGCGGCCTTCCACTACGGCATCGGCAATCTTGCTGGCGAACAGGCGGATGGCGCGCAGCGCGTCGTCGTTGCCCGGGATCACCCAATCCACTTCATCGGGGTCGCAATTGGTGTCTACGATGGCTACCACCGGAATCCCCAGGCGGCGCGCTTCCTTTACCGCGATGGCTTCCTTGTTGGAATCGATTACGAAGAGCACGTCCGGCAGGCCGGGCATGTCCTTGATCCCGGAAAGGTTCGTATCCAGGTGTTTGCGCTCGCGTTCCAGGCGGATGACTTCCTTCTTGGGACGCCCGGCATAGCCGCCTTCCACCGAAGCCATACCTTCCAGTTCCTTGAGGCGCTTGATGGATTTCTGCACCGTCAGCATGTTGGTCAGCAGTCCGCCCAACCAGCGCTGGTTGACGTAATACATCTGGCAGCGGTTGGCCTCTTCGGCGATGGCTTCCTGCGCCTGACGCTTGGTGCCCACGAAGAGCACATTCTTGCCCTGTGCGGCCATTTCGCCCACAAACCGGGCGGCGTCCTTGAACATCTTCAGGGTTTTCTGAAGGTCAATGATATAAATGCCGTTGCGTTCGCCGAAAATGTATTCTTTCATCTTCGGATTCCAGCGCTTGGTCTGGTGCCCGAAGTGAACGCCAGCTTCGAGCAACTCCTTCATTGAGATTGCGGGCAAAATAACTCCTAAGTTTACGTGCTCTATCGCGATCCGCGCGGTCCAAAGCGAGATTTACGCGGGCGTCTGGAGCCGGATGTCGGTTGAAAGATTGCCAGGCCGGGAAGGCGAACCAACCGCCTTCCAGACCTCGCGGGGACTTAACGTTTGGAGAACTGGAACCGCTTGCGGGCGCCCTTTTGGCCGTACTTCTTGCGCTCGTGTTGCCGCGGGTCGCGGGTCAAGAAGCCCAGCTTCTTCAACCGTCCCCGCAGTTCCGCGTTGAACTCCACTAAAGCCCGGGAAATTCCCAGACGGCATGCGCCCGCCTGACCGGCGACGCCTCCGCCATTGGCGAGTATCAGCAGATCGAACTTGTCCGTGGTTTCGGTGGCCGCCAGCGCCTGCCGGACCACGGCGCGCGTACTTTCCGTGGGGAAGTAATTCTCGAACGCGCGGTTATTGACCTTGATCTCGCCCGTACCGGGCCGTAAGAACACTCTAGCCACCGATCTCTTCCGGCGGCCCGTACCCAAATATTGAACTAAAGTAGCTGCCACTAACCGTTACCTTCCTGCTCGCTATTTGATCGTCAACGCGACGGGTTGCTGCGCCGCGTGCGGATGCTGGTCACCCGCGTAAACATTCAGTTTCCGGAACATCTGCTTGCCGAGCTTGTTCTTGGGGAGCATGCCAGCGATCGCATCCTCAATAATGCGGGTGGGCTTTTCGGCGCGTACCCGCTTCAAACTCTTTTCCACCAGCCCACCGGGATATCCGGTGAAATGGCGGTAAAGCTTGTCCTCTTCCTTGCGGCCCGTTACCTTCACCTTGGCGGCGTTGATCACGATCACGTGATCGCCCGCATCGATGAACGGGGTGTAGCTGGGTTTAGTCTTTCCCATCAACACCATAGCGGCCTTGCTAGCCAGCTTGCCCAGCACGACATCCTGGGCATCGATCAGATGCCACTGGCGGATAATCCCATTCTTTGTGGGGAACTCGGTACTCATTGACACACGTCTCCAGCTATTCGCGGTTGCAAAGTATTTAGTTTAGGGGGTTTGGGGTTTCGTTGTCAAATCGGGTTACAGATTCC
>JADGNT010000818.1 GCA_017883345.1 Candidatus Solibacter sp.
TGTTCCCATGGCTCGCGCCATGGGCTACTTTCTCGCGCCCCTCCGGGGCTGATGCCCATGAAAGTTACCAGCAAAATGTAGAAACTCCAGATGCCCGCTAGAAAGCGGGCATGGCCCGCGCGGTACCCTCTGCGGTAGACTGGCCTATTGAGTTGTGCGGCAGGTTGGAAGGGGTACCCTCTGGGTCCGGCGGATAGTCAATCGGCCTGGGCTGCCCCACATGGGTTGGAACATGCTGCCTGGGTCGAAGTTCGCGGCTCTTTCTCTGGCACTGTTGGCCGTTGCGCCGGCACAGCAGACGCCGCGCGTCCTCATCGACTATCCGGAAGAGGGATCGATCTTCCCGCCGGATTTTGCTGCGCCAACATTCCTCTGGCGGGATTCGCAAGCGTCCGCCACTGCCTGGGAAATCGAAATTGCGTTCCCGGATGGCGCGCCCGCGATGCGTCTGACTGTTCGCGGCGAAGCCATGAGTATCGGCGAGATCGACCCGCGATGCGTCGCGGAGTCGAACCAATTGCCGAAGCTGACGCCGGAGCAGGCCGCCGCACATACGTGGAAGCCGGACGCGGCGGCGTGGGCGCTCATCAAGCAACGCTCCGCGGGCCGTCCGGCAACGGTGACGATCGCGGGATCCGCCGGCGCCCACGGGCAGGTCCGCATCTCCACGGCAAAGGATCCGGTGGGCGCGCCGATTTTCTATCGGGACGTGCCGCTGATGCCATCGGAAGTGGAGAAGGGCGTGATCAAGCCCATCATCCCGAGCGCCGTGCCGCTGGTCGGCTGGCGGCTGCGCAACGTTGCCGAAGGCGGCAGCCGCCTGGTGATGGAGGGACTGCCCACCTGCGCCAACTGCCACTCTTTTTCGAAGGACGGCAAGACCCTGGCCCTGGACGTGGACGGCCCGCAGAATGACAAAGGCACCTACGCCATCGTGTCCCTCGCGCCGCGGACGTCGATTCGCACCGAAGACGTCTTCACTTGGAACGACTTCCCCGACAAACCGCCGGGGCATCGCACCATTGGATTCATGGCGCAGATCTCGCCCGATGCCCGCTACGCCGTGACCACCGTGAATGAAGACGTCTTTGTGGATAACTTCAAGGACTACCGATTCCTGCAGGTGTTCTATCCGACGCGGGGAATCCTGGCCTGGTACGATCGTTCGACGCGGCGCATCCGTGCCCTGCCTGGCGCCGACAACCCCAACTTCGTTCAGACCAACGGCTTCTGGAGCCCCGACGGAAAGTATCTGGTCTTCGCCCGCGCGGGGGCCAGAGACGCTTATCCGAAGGGCCGCAAGCTGGCCGAATACGCCGGCGACCCGCTGGAGCCGGCGATTCAATACGACCTCTACCGCATCCCGTTCAACGGCGGCAAAGGCGGCCGCCCGAAGGCCATCGCCGGGGCCTCGAACAACCACATGAGCAATTCCTTCCCGAAGGTTTCGCCCGACGGCCGCTGGATCGTTTTCGTGCAGTCGCGCAACGGCCAACTGATGCGCCCCGACGGCGTCCTTTACATCGTGCCGTCGGAAGGCGGCCAGGCCCGGCGCATGCGATGCAACACGGCGCTGATGAACTCGTGGCACAGTTTCTCGCCCAACGGGCGATGGCTGGTGTTTTCCTCCAAGAGCCGCTCGCCGTACACGCAGATGTTCCTGACGCACATCGACGAGGAGGGCAACGACAGCCCCGCCATCCTGATCGAAAACTCCACGGCCGCCAATCGCGCCGTCAACATCCCGGAATTCGTCAACATTCCCCAGGATGGGCTGGAGCACATCGATGTGCCCGCGGCCGATTTTTACCGGCTTTTCGACAGCGCCTGGAACCTCGCCGAGAAGGGCCGGTTCGACGAATCCGTCGCGGAGTGGAAGCTGGCGCTAGGGATCAGTCCGGACGATGCCAAGGCGCATAACAACCTCGGGCGGGCGTTGGCCGGGAAGGGCGATTTCGACCAGGCCATCGTTCACTGGCAGAAGGCCCTGGAGATCGATCCGCGTTACTGGGAAGCGCACAACAACCTGGCCGTGGCGCTGGTCGGAAAGGGCAGGCTGGACGAAGCGATCAAGCATCTCACGCTGGTGCTGGAAGCCAATCCCAATTACGCCGAGGTGCACGGCAATTTGGGGCGTGCGCTGGCGCTGAAGGGCAAGCCGGAGGAGGCCATCGCGGAGTGGCGCAAGGCGATCGCGCTCAACCCCAACTACGCGCAGGCCTTCAACGACCTCGGAACCGAGTTGTCGCGCAAAGGAAGGGTGGACGAGGCCCTGGCGGCGTGGCAACAAGCAACCGTGGTGAACCCCGCCTTCGCTCCGGCGCATTTCAACCTGGGGAACGCGCTGGATGCCCGGGGCAAGGGCAAGCTTGCGCTGGCGGCGTGGCGTAGCGGGCTGGCCGTGGATCCGAACCACGTGCCCACCTTGCGACGGGCGGCGTGGCTGCTGGCGACCGGTCGCGACGCATCGCTGCGCAGCGGAGCGGAGGCGGTGGCGCTGGCCGAGCGCGCCGCGCGCCTCACCAGCGGCCAGGACGCGTCCATCCTCGATGGCCTGGCCGCGGCGTACGCCGAGGCCGGACGGTTCGCGGATGCGGTAGAAACCGGCAATCGCGCCGAGCGCCTCGCCGCCCAGCAGGGCAAGCCAGATCTGTCGGCGGAGATCAAAGCCCGGGTTGGCCTGTACGAGGGGAAGACGGCGTATCGGGATGCGCGTTGAAGGTGGGGCAGGCGCTTTCGCCTGCCACTGGAGTTTCTACATTTTCAACCCGCGTCTGCGCCTTGATGCCGAGTTCTTCGCGTCGTGCCAGTCTTGTGCGTGCGCGGTTCGAAGCCCCGTTAGGGG
>JADGNT010000819.1 GCA_017883345.1 Candidatus Solibacter sp.
AAGGACCGTTTGGCCCGCGTCGGCAGCGCGCAGATCCCCGCACATGTGCGTGCGGCGGAGGTCGCCCAGAAAATCCAGTACCACAGAGGTTTCCATATCGATCTTTTCAGTATCGGGCTGCGGCGAGCTTGGCCGCAATCTCGTCCTGCGTCAGGTCCAGTTGCTCGCCCGTGGACATATTCTTGAGCGCGTACTTCCCGGTGGCCATTTCGTTCTCGCCGACAATCAGCGTGTAGCGCGCCGCCAGTTTGTTCGCCATTTCCATGGCGCGCTTCAGCTTGCCCTCGGCAAGTTCCACCGCCAGGCCGGCGCGCCGGAAATCGCGCGCCATGAGGGCGACGCGCCGGGTGGCGGCATCGCCCATCGGCGCAATGTACAGATCGAGTGGACTTGGGGCCTGATCCCCTTCGACACTCATGACCAGGCGGTCCTCGCCGATCGAAAACCCGATTCCCGGCGAGTGAATCTTCGAGCCCAGCGATTCCGCGAGGCCATCGTAGCGCCCGCCGCCCAGCACGGAGTTCTGCGCGCCGAGCGAGCCATGCACCACTTCGAAGGTCGTGCGCATGTAGTAATCCAGGCCGCGCACCATGCGCGGGCGCACCTCGTACTCGATGCCGCGGCCGTCGAGGAACTGCTTCACCGCATCGAAATGCGCGCGGCAGGTTTCGCAGAGTGAATCCAGAATGGAAGGCAGCGCGTCGATCACCGGCTGGTCGGCTTCCACCTTGCAATCCAGCACGCGCAGCGGATTGCTCTCCGCGCGCCGCTGGCAATCGCCGCACATGGCGGGCGCTTTATCCTGCAACTCCTGGCGCAACTTCTCGATGTACAGCGGCCGGCAGTTGTGATCGCCCACCGAATTGATCTGCAACTTGAAGCCGGTGAGCCCCGCGCCCTTGAGGATCTCCACCACCAGTTCGATGACTTCGGCGTCGATCAGCGGCGATTCCGATCCGATGGCCTCCGCCCCGATCTGGAAGAACTGGCGGTAGCGCCCCTTCTGCGGGCGTTCGCGGCGGAACATGGGGCCGAGGTAATAGAGCTTCTGCACGCCCGGACGCTGATCGAGGTGGTGCTCGATGTAGGCGCGAATTACCGAGGCGGTGTTCTCCGGCCGCAGCGTGAGCGAAGTCCCGTGGTCGTCGAAGGTGTACATCTCCTTGGTGACGATATCGGTTTCCTCGCCGACGCCGCGCGCGAACAACTGCGTCTCTTCCAGGATGGGAGTGCGGATTTCGTGGTAGTTATACGCGCGAAAAATCGCGCGCGCCACCGATTCCACCCGGTTCCATACATCCGTGGATGGAGGCAGTAAGTCGCTGGTTCCTTTGACGGCTTTTATCAAGGGAGTGTGGGAAATTCCATGCTACCATGCGCAGAAGGTGGGGCATGCTTTAGCTGGGTGTGCGACATAGAAGTGGACGAGCGGGAAGCCCAATCCGAGCCGCGACCGTAAGGGAGCGTTTGCCGGCCACGCGCTTGAGCCAACGCTCCCTTACGGTCGCGGCTCTGCCTGAAGTACTTCTACGCAAGGACTTTCTCGATTGGCGGATGTTTAGGTGAATCGCCTCACTTTGATGTCGCGCACCCGCTTTAGCTTGCCAGCCGGCCGAAGGCCGGCCTCCAGGCGTTCGTCGTGTTCCCCCAGACGGTTACGCCCGCCTCGCTACATCTTCCCCGCCAGCACGTTGACCAGTTCCTGCACCGATGCGGCGCTCTTGTGCAGTTTCGCCGTTTCGTCGCCGGTGAGTTTGATCTCGTAGATCTTCTCGATACCGTTGGCGCCCAATTTCACCGGAACGCCCACGTACAGCCCGTTGATGCCGTACTCGCCTTCCAGATACGCCGCGCAGGGCAGCACCTTCTTCTTGTCCTTGAGAATCGATTCGGCCATCTCCACTGCCGCCGCGGAGGGCGCATAATACGCGCTGCCCGTCTTCAGGTACTTGACGATCTCCGCGCCGCCGTTGGCAGTGCGATTCACGATGCGGTCGATGGTCGCCTGGTCCATCAGTTCCGTCAGCGGGATCCCCGCGACGTTGCTCAATCGGACCAGCGGCACCATGGTGTCGCCGTGCCCGCCCATCACCACGCCGGTCACGCTCTCCACCGAGACGTTGAGTTCCTGCGCGATGAAGGTGCGGAAACGCGCGCTATCCAGCACGCCTGCCATGCCGACCACGCGGTTCTTGCTGAACTTGGACACCAGGAACGCCACCTGCGCCATGGCGTCCAGCGGATTGGTCACCACAATGACGATGCAGTTGGGCGAGTACTTGGCCACCTGCTCGGTCGCCGTCTTCACCACTGCATAATTGGCCAGCAGCAAGTCGTCGCGGCTCATCCCCGGCTTGCGGGGGAACCCGGCGGTGATGATGGCGATATCGGAATTCGCCGTTGGCTCATAATCGTTGGCGCCCGTAATGTTGACATCGTAGCCCTGTACCGGACCGGATTGGAGCAGATCGAGCCCCTTGCCTTGCGGAACACCCTCTACGACGTCCACCAGGACGACATCGGCGAGTTCCTTGTCGGCAATGCGCACCGCGCAATTCGCGCCGACATTGCCGGCGCCTATAACCGTGACTTTCTTTCGCAAGACAGACTCCTTTAAGGTAGGGAAATTACCCACCGATTATAACGTGGCGCGGCGGATGGACGGGCAGGGCGAGTGGGTTTAGGGCGCTTAGACGTCATTCGTTTCTTCGCGCGCCGCGACGATTCACCGTAGCGTAGCCTTTTAGGCTGCCATGCCCCCATTCGTGGGGGCATTCTTCCTCCGCGCCGCGTGGACATTCCGCAACTCGCGGACGCCGGTTCAACTCGATTTCGAGAACCTTG
>JADGNT010000820.1 GCA_017883345.1 Candidatus Solibacter sp.
GCCAGTCTTGTCAGTCCCGGGGGCGCTCGTGGGTGGCGATGAAGTCACCATGGCAGTTTTTCATGAGCTTTCGCGGGCCGAAGGCCCATCCCAACAGGGTCGAAGAACCCCTCCCACTTCTGAGTTGACGCTGCTACCGCATTTCGACTTCATGCAGCCAGTCGGGGCGCTTGAGGACTTCGCGCGGCTTGCTGCCGTCCGGAGGACCGATGATGCCGTCGCGCTGCATGCAATCCAGAATGCGCGCGGCGCGCCCGTAGCCCAGGCGCAAATGGCGCTGCAAGGTCGAGGTCGAGGCCTTTCCCATTTGCAGCACCAGGCGCACGGCGTCCTCGTATTGCGGGTCCTGGTCCTCGTTGGAAGGCTCGCTGTCGGAGGCGTCGTCGCCTTCGTCCGGCGGCGCGATCAGGAAACTCTGGTCGTATTCGGGCTTGGCTTGAACCTTCCAGAAATCGACCACGCCCTGGATCTCGGTCTCGGTGACAAACGCGCCGTGCACGCGCGTCAGGCGCGACGAACCCGGCGGCAGGAACAGCATGTCGCCCTTGCCCAGCAGGTGCTCGGAGCCCATCACGTCGAGAATGGTCCGCGAGTCCACACGCGTGGCCACGCGGAAGCTGATGCGCGCCGGGAAGTTGGCCTTGATCAGGCCGGTGATCACGTCCACGCTGGGACGCTGCGTGGCCAGCACCAGGTGCATGCCGACGGCGCGCGCCATCTGCGCCAGGCGGGTCACGCTCTCTTCCACGTTCTTGCCTTCGAGCATCATCAGATCGGCCAACTCGTCGATCAGAATCAGGATGTAGGGCAGCGGCCGGACGGCGTCTTCGGTGGCCTCTTCGGCAAAGAGGTCGCGCGGCGTCTCCTGCAATTTGCGGATCTTCTTGTTGAACTGATCGATATTGCGCACGCCGTATTCGGCCAGCAGGCGGAGGCGCCGCTCCATCTCGAGCACCGCATTGCGCAGTGCGTTGGTGGCCTTCTTGGGGTCCGTGATCACCGGCGTCAACAGGTGCGGAATGCCCTCGTACATCCCCAGTTCCACGCGCTTGGGGTCCACCATAATGAGGCGAACTTCATCCGGCGTGGCTTTATATAGAATCGACATGATCATGGAATTGATCATGACGCTCTTGCCCGACCCGGTGGACCCGGCGATCAAAAGGTGGGGCATGGCCTCCAGCGCCGCCACCCGAATGCGCCCGTTGATGTCCTTGCCCAGCGGGATGGTCAGGAAGGAGTGCGAACCCTGGAACTCATCGGATTCCAGCAACTGGCGGAGCGCGATCAACTCGCGCCTGGTATTGGGCACCTCGATACCCACGGTGGGCTTGCCCGGGATGCGCTCGATCAAAATCGATTCGGCATGCAAGCCGAGGCAGAGGTCTTCGCGGAGGCTGATAATCCTGGTGTACTTGATGCCGGCTTCCGGCTTGAACTCGAAGGTGGTGACCACCGGACCGGGGTTGATCTGCACCACGTTGCCCAGCACGTTAAACTCTTCGAACTTGGCCTTGATGCGGCTGGCGGTGTCTTTCAGTTCCTGCTCGTCGTAAGGATTGCGCACCGGAGGCTCATTGAGCAGATCGGTGGGCGGCAAGCGGAAGACCGGGTCGATGTGGGGCAGGGTGCGCCCCGCGTCCCTGGCGGGCAGCAGCGCGGGGAACAGGTCCGGCACGGGCGCCAGTTCCGAAACCTGACAGATGGGAATCTCTTGGATGGTGGGGTAGGTTCCGGGTCGCGGCGAGGGTTCCTCCACGCTGGCGTACTCCGCCGGTTGCGGATGCTCCGCGGTTTCCCAGGGCGCGCGGCCATCGACGTCCGAAGGCAGGGGCGCCACCTTCTGCGTCCTCTCCTTCTCCTTCTCGTTGCGCCATAACTCGCGGCGCCGGGCGGCGTTCTGCTTCGCCTTCTCGATGGAGCGCTGGCGGACGCGCTCGCGCCACGCGCGCCATCGCTCGCCGCGGGCGGCGAACCATGCCGCCGGACCCGCCAACCAGCCGGCCAGGGTGGCCAGGGTAAACGTCGAGACCAGATACACCGATATCACGATGGCGGTGAGCGTGACCAGCAGGGCGCCGATGACGTTGAGCGAATCCACCAGATAATTGGCCAGGGTCAAACCGAGCGTGCCGCCGATCCGGATGGTGCCGGCGAAGAGGCGTAGCGGGGCGAACGAAAGTCCCGCGCTGAGCGCCAGGGTCAACAGAACGGAGCCGAACATCTTGACTCCGCCGGCCTGCAATTCCTCGCTGCGGATCCACTTCCAGGAAAGCAGAAACGTGAGCAGCGGGAAGAGCAACGCCGTCGCGCCGAACATCTGGAAGAACAGGTCGGAGAGATACGACCCCGGGTAACCGACGAGATTGAGAGGGCGCGAAGCGGCGGCGGTATCGAACGACGGGTCCTGGGTATGGTACGACACCAGACTCAATAACATCACCAGGCCCAGCGAAAGCAGCAGGAACCCGACGATTTCATTCAGCCGTCGATGCTGAGTAGGAGATAAGAGCTTCATCACGCTGGCCGGCGGATGAAAGCCAGAGCAATCACTATTATGCCAAAAATAATGCGGTAGTACACGAAAACCCGCAACCCGCTGCGACGCAAATAATGCAGAAACCAGGAAATCACGAGACAGCCGGTGATGGCGCTGACCGCCACGCCCACCAGAAAGCCGGTATTCAGAACCCCGTGCAGGCCGCCCTTCTTGTGCATGTCGTAGAGGGCCTTGCCGGCCGCGGCGGCAATCGCCGGGGTGGAAAGCAGGAACGAAAAGCGCGCCGCCGATTCGCGCGTCATGTTGCGAAACAGCCCCGCCGTGATGGTGATGCCGCTGCGCGA
>JADGNT010000821.1 GCA_017883345.1 Candidatus Solibacter sp.
AGATCGAGTGGCCCAGGGGCAAGAAGCAAGTGCTCGAAAACGTGCCCGCCAATCAGGTCCTGAATCTGGATGAAGCCAACGCCCGCTGATCGGCCGCGGCGGATCCGAAGGGTACATTTCGCGGGCCGCACGGGTGGATCCGGCGACGGCGTTACGGCAGGAGTGACCAGCTAAGAGTCGCTTCCCTCCTTCCCGATCACGCGCAGCAGAAAAAACACCAGGCTCACAATGAAAAGCCCGGACGACAGCACGATTCCCAGCACGTACATCATGGATTGCTCCAGGTGCGGTCTCGCAAACACCACCGCGTGATTGACGTCGCCCACCTGGGGAGCACCCAGCCCGGTCATTCTCAGCACGTACCGCCCCGGCCTCGGAATATCGTACGTCAGCCGCTCCATTCGCGCCTTCGAGATACCCGATGACCGCGCGCGAAACAATACCCGCTGGCCCTCGATCTTCTCCCCGTCTATCCCGCTCAGCTCGAAATCGACATGCGCGGCCCGGTTGGAGAGCAGCGGGCCTTCCGTGCTCAGAACCACCCGCCCGGCTTCGGCGAACTGAACCTCCTGCCGTTCCGCCAGCGGCACTTTCGACAAAGTCGACCTCTTCATCAGCCCTACGACGCCGGCGATCAGCGTCCCCAGCGCCGCCAATGCAATCACCATCACCGGTACGCCCAACCATATCCAGCTCCGATAAAGGTTCTGCCAAAACGACTGACTCATCTCCTGCCTCCTGCCGCCATTAGCGCGCCGCCGGCCGCACCGAGAACCAGGTCTGACAATCGAACGGCATTTTGTCCTGCGTCCCCACGCCGCCCTCCCGCAGCCTTTCAAAGAAAGGCAGCCGCCCCGCCGGCAGCACCAGCACCTTCTCCACGGAGCTCAAGCTGATATCCAGGCCCGATTGACTGAAAACAGGGCGCAACTCCTCGTAAATCAGAGCCTCATTCGCCAGCTTTCGCACCCACCCGTTCACATCCCCACCCCGCGGCGCGCCCTTCACCGCATCCCAGTCCGCGGACCGCTTCGCCGCCAATGCCAGCCTCGCCGGCATGGTCAGGTCACGCGCACCGTCCGGGTACAACCTGCCCCACGACAGAGTCCGAAAAGCCGCCGCCTCGGCGTCGGCCGCCATCACTTTGCGAAGAACCTTCCCAATCAGGGGCGCCTGCTCCGCCAGCGCCAGCCCGCAGTCCGACCGGTGCCGGATCACTCCGCGGTTAGCTTCGGTGTGGTACACCGTCCACGTGATCCGGCAATCCCCCGACACGATCGTATAGTCGGTCTCCCGATTCGCGGAGTCGTGCTCCACCACCTCATCAAGGGACGCGCCGCTCCCGCCGGGCGCCCGTGCGCCTGTGCAGGCAACCAGCGCCCCGAACGCAAGCACGACTCCAGTCCGCCGCCACATTCCTCTACTGTCCGATTTCCAGGCGCCGTTGTCCAACATTACGCGCACCACCAGCTCGCTACCCGATTCCTTATCGCCGCCGGACGACCCACCGCGCAAATCGCTTCGCCCCAGACAACCATGGGGATCCCTCCTCTTCGTCGGGTACAGTATGCAAACCGGCCTTCATGCCTATCACCCGTGTTGAGATCTACAATGAGGATGTCACGAATGGGGGGTCGCCGTGCTTCTTTGCGCGCAATGCAACCAGGCTCTGGAAGGCTCGGCTGCCGCTTCCATCTGCGGCGGCATCATGGGGGACGAGTACGTCGAGTCATGGTATTTCTGCGCGTCCTGCGGCGTCTACACAGTGGAGATTTATCATGATCGGTTCGCCGGTGAACCCTCCGTACTGACCCGCGGACCGGTGGCAAAGGCAGACGGCGACGCCCAGGTCGCACTAATCCGAAACTGCCCCAGCACCTGGGACAAAACTTGCCGATGCCCAAGCCATATGACCTACTTTGGCGACAGCCTCGACTGAGACAGCGCTGGTCCCGGGCAGGGGTGAGGTGGGTGGGCTGTCGTCGCCGGCTATCGGCAAACCCTCGCGCAGCGAAACCGCGGCAGCGTGTAGTGCGGGTATCAGAGTGCGGGCCGCCGGTAGACCAGCTCCTCGCCGTAGGCCTGAGAGACGGCGACGTACTTCTTCACCTGCTTGCGCAGTTCGGGCGTGCGCGCAATCAGGACCGCCTGCGTGTTTCCCTTGGCTACGTGTACCGCTTCGTGGCGGATGCGCCCGCGCAGCCAAGCCGAATCGAGGAAGCTGAAGCGAAGTTCGCCGCCCGCCACCCGTACCCTCAGGAACATGTGTCCGAGCATGCCGTCGGTGGGAATGATGTCGGCCATGCGCACCCCGCCGAGATCCAACAGGCGCATTTCGAACTGCTGCGGCTTTGACGGGCTACTCTTCGGCTGGAGCGTGACATCGTAGGCAATTCCGTCGCGGGTGACGGTCAGCAGGTTGTCGTCGTCCTCCCAGCGGCCCTCCAGGGCCTGGTCCAACACGCGGTCCTGGCCGGTGTACAGCGGATGGAGCGACAGCAGGTCGCCGCAGCCGCAGGCCAGAAGCGCGGCCAGCAAAGCCACCGCCAGCAGAGCATTTCTCATGGCATGACTGATCCTCTTCCGTCTGGGCCGGCGCGGCGATCTTGTCGGTGCCCAAGACATAGACGTCATCCACAGTGTACTTCCGCGCGCGAACCTGATGGCCCAGGCATTGCCTCTGGCGGTCACCGATAGTACGGGCGGTAGCCGTAGCGTGGCGAGGCGACCCTTCACGCCGGCTGCTGCTGCGTCATGCAGTGCAACGCGCCCAAGCCCCAGACCAACTCCGTGCAGTTGATGCCCACCACTTCGCGGCCGGGGAATTGCTCCGCGAGC
>JADGNT010000822.1 GCA_017883345.1 Candidatus Solibacter sp.
CGCTCGTGGGGCCTCTACAACTACGTTTCCTTGTGGGTGGCCATGTCGGTTTGCATCCCCACCTACATGCTGTCCAGCGGCCTGATCGCGGGCGGCATGAGCTGGTGGCAGGCCATCGGCACGATTCTGCTCGGCAACCTGATCGTGCTCATCCCCATGCTGCTCAACGCGCATGCCGGGGCCAAATACGGCATTCCCTTTCCCGTGTTCGTGCGCGCCTCCTTCGGTGTGCGCGGCGCCAACATCCCCGCCGTGCTCCGCGCGCTGGTGGCCTGCGGATGGTTTGGCATCCAGACCTGGATCGGCGGGCAGGCCATCTTTTCCATGCTCAAGATTCTCTGGCCCGCCGCGGCCAGTTCCCCGGGCTGCGCATGGATCTGCTTCTTCGCCTTCTGGGCACTCAACATCGCCGTCATCTGGCGCGGCATCGAGACCATCAAATTCCTCGAAGGCATCGGCGCTCCCTTCATGCTGGGCATCGGCCTCCTGCTCTTGTGGTGGATCACCGGCAAGGCCGGCGGACTCGGCCCCGTGCTCCGCGCTCCCAGCAAATTCCACACCACCGCCGAATTCCTCCGCTTCTTTATCCCGTCGCTCACCGGCATGGTCGGCTTCTGGGCCACCGTGGCGCTCAACATCCCGGATTTCACCCGATACGCCAAATCGCAGAAGGCGCAGATGTGGGGGCAAGCCCTCGGGTTGCCCGCCGCCATGACGCTCTATTCCTTCATCGGCGTGGCCGTCACCTCCGCCTCGGCGGTGCTCTTCGGCGAGCCCATCTGGGACCCCGTGGTGCTGCTCGGCAAGTTCAATCAGCCGGTGGTCGCCTCCATCGCCCTGGTCGCCCTGCTCGTCGCCACCCTCAACACCAATGTCGCGGCCAACGTGGTCTCGCCCTCCAACGATTTTTCCAACCTCAACCCGCGCCTGATTTCCTTCCGCACCGGCGGCCTGATCACCGGCGTCGTCGGCGTCCTCATGATGCCCTGGAAACTCATGACCGATTTCAGTTCCTACATTTTCGGCTGGCTGGTGGGATACTCGGCGCTGCTCGGACCCATCGCCGGCGTGATGATCGCCGATTATTTCCTGGTGCGCCGCGCGCACCTCAAACTGGACGATCTCTACCGCCGCAACGGCATCTACGAATACGATAATGGAATCAACCTGCGCGCCGTCGCCGCGCTGGCCGTCGGAATTTTCGTAGCGCTCCTGGGACTCGTCATCCCGGCGCTACGATGGTTATACGACTACGCCTGGTTCGTCGGTTTCGGCGTTTCCGGCGCGGTCTACGTAATGCTGATGCAGCGCGCCGGTGTATCCAATAAGGCATCCGCCGGCCAGCCCGAACTGGAGGGAGAAGCATGATCGCAACAGATTCGAAGGTCGCTCTCGTATCGTTCTATATCAACGGCGCCTGGGAAACCCCGCGGGGCCGCACCATGGGAACCGTCACCAACCCCGCCACCGGCGCCGTGTTGGCCGAGGTGCCGTACGCCAATGCCGCCGACGTCGATAGCGCCGTCCGCACCGCGCACGCCGCGTTCTTGAAGTGGCGCGAAGTCCCCGTGATCGACCGCGTCCAGGTGCTCTATCGCTATAAGACGCTGCTCGACAAATATTCCAACGACCTGGCCGCCATCCTCACCAGCGAGAACGGCAAGACCACCGACGACGCCCGCATGGAAGTGCGCCGCATGATCCAGATGGTGGAAGTCGCTTGCGGCATGCCCAGCCTGATGATGGGCGATTCGCTCAACGATGTCGCCGCCGGACTCGACTGCAAAACCATCCGCCAGCCGATCGGCGTCTGCGCCGGCATCACCCCCTTCAACTTCCCCGCCATGGTGCCCATGTGGATGCACCCCTTCGCCATCGCCTGCGGCAACAGCTTCATCCTCAAGCCCTCGGAAAAAGTGCCGCTCACTCCCACGCGCGCCATCGAGTTGCTCCACGACGCGGGGCTCCCCCCCGGCGTTCTGAACCTCATCCACGGAGACAAGGTCAGCGTCGACGCCCTGCTCCACCACCCCTTGGTCAAGGCCGTCAGCTTCGTCGGTTCCACGCCGGTCGCGAAGTACATCTACAGCACCGCCGCCGCCGAAGGCAAACGCGTGCAAGCCCTGGGCGGCGCCAAGAATCACCTCATCGTGATGCCCGACGCCGATATGCCGAAGACCGTCGAAGCCATCATCGGCTCCGCCTTCGGCGCCGCCGGCGAGCGCTGTCTGGCGGGTAGCGTGCTGGTCCCCGTAGGCGATGCCGCCGGCCCTCTGCTCGAACTGCTCGTCGCCCGCACCAGGTCGCTCGCCGTGGGCGATGGCGCAGCGCCTGGCATCGAGATGGGCCCGCTGGTGACCGGCGATCACTGCAAGCGCGTCGAAAGCTACGTCGAGAAAGGCGTCGCCGAAGGCGCCACCCCGTTGGTGGACGGCCGCGAGCGCAAAGCGGATGCCGGCTATTACCTCGGCCCCACCATCTTCGACCACGTCACTCCCGACATGACCATCGCGCGCGAAGAAATCTTCGGCCCGGTGCTCTCGGTGATCCGCGTGAACACGCTCGACGACGCCATCGACTTAGTCAATAGCTGCCCCTTCGGCAACGCGACGGCGATCTTCACCGCCAGCGGTAAGTCCGCCCGCGAGTACAGTTCCCGCTGCCAGGTCGGCATGGTCGGCATCAACGTAGGCGTCGCCGCCCCCATGGCGTTCTTCCCCTTCGCCGGCTGGAAAAACTCCTTCTTCGGCGACCTCCACGCGCACGGCAAAGACGCCGTGCGCTTCTACACCGAGCAAAAGGTAATCATGAGCCGCTGGTGGTAGCGTAGCCTTTCAG
>JADGNT010000105.1 GCA_017883345.1 Candidatus Solibacter sp.
CGGGCTGCTTTCTCTCACCGGCTGCGTGATTGATACCCGTCGAGCGGGCCCGGTCCAATACTCCTCGGAAAGCGTGGAAATGGACGATTCCGAGGTGGTGCGCGTCGATCTGAAAATGGGGGCTGGGGATCTGCGCATCACCGACGGCGCCCCTAAATTGATGCGCGCCGATTTTGCCTATGACGTTCCTTCCTGGAAGCCCGAGGTGCGCTACAGCCGCTCCGGCAAGCAGGCCTCCTTGACCATCGAACAGCCGGATAAGAACCACACGAGACTCGGCAACGGCAAGTACCGTTGGGATTTGCAACTGAACAAGAAGGTCCCGGTGGATCTTACCCTCCACTTCGGGGCCGGCCAGGCGCGGCTCGATCTGGGTAGCCTCGACCTGCGCGGCGTGCAACTGGAAATGGGGGTTGGCCAAATGGATGTGGATCTGCGCGGCGCGCCCAAGCACAGCTACAACGTCGGCATCCACGGCGGCATTGGACAAGCTACGGTTCGCCTTTTGGCGGATACGGCGGTTTACGTCGAGGCGCACGGCGGCATCGGCAGCATCCAGGTCCGCGGGCTCCAGCAGGAGGACGGACACTGGGTCAGCCCGTCCTACGACCGCGCATCGAACAAGATCCGGATCCAAATCCACGGCGGCATCGGGGCGATTAAAGTCGTCGCCGATTGACGTGGATTGTGGGGCAGGCGCTTTCGCCCAATGCCACTTACTTTGCCCGACACAGTATTCTGCATTAGTTGTGGGGCGGGCAATTTTGCCCGCAGCCGCCTTTCAGGCGGCTCTTTCGGGCGATGCGAGTCTTCGCACCCGGCAATCGCCGGCTAAAAGCCGGCTGCAGCCAGGATTGGCTGCCCCACGATTGGCGCAAAATGGTCACCGGGATCCAAAGTATGTGGCATTGGGCGCTATCGCCTGCTCCACCCCTTGCAGGCTGCCCGCCCGGCAAAGTACCCTCGAAAGGTGTCGAATACCGCAACCGTCCTCCGCGCCCGATTCCGCAGCCAGCGGATCGCCCGATTCACTGAATCCGTCATCCGGGAGATGACGCGCCTCGCGGTGCGGCACGGGGCCATCAATCTGGCGCAGGGCTTTCCCGATTTTCCGGCGCCCGCCGCCCTGAAGAGCGCGGCGGCCCAGGCCATTGACGCCGACATCAACCAGTACGCCATCACCTGGGGCGCCCAGCCCTTGCGCGACGCCATTGCCGCCAAGTACCAGCGTACCTACGGCATGGAGTTCGACCCGGAGCGCGAAATCACGGTCTGTTGCGGCGCTACCGAAGGCATGATCGCCAGCCTGTTGGCCGTGCTGGACCCGGGCGACGAGGTGATCCTGTTCGAGCCCTTCTACGAAAACTACGGCCCCGACACCCAGCTTTGCGGCGCCACCGCGCGTTACGTCAGGCTCCAGGCGCCCGACTGGAGCTTCGACCCCGACGAACTGCGCGCCGCCTTCACGGGCCGCACCAAGGCCATTATCCTCAACTCGCCCAATAACCCGACCGGTAAGGTTTTCTCGCGGGAGGAATTAGGGTACATTGCCGGACTTTGCCAGGAGTTCGATTGCCTGGCCATTACCGACGAGATCTACGAGCACATCCTGTACGACGGCACCGTGCATATCCCGATCATGTCGCTTCCCGGTATGCGCGATCGATGCATCCTGGTCAATAGTATGAGTAAGACGTATTCCGTGACCGGGTGGCGGGTGGGGTGGGTGCTTGCCCCGCCCGACCTGACCGGCTCGATTCGCAAAGTCCACGATTTTCTGACGGTGGGCGCCGCCGCTCCCTTGCAGCAGGCCGGGGTGCTGGCTCTCTCCCTGCCGGACGACTACTACAGCCACCTCTCCACGGAGTACGCCGCGCGCCGCGACCACCTCGTCACCAGTCTGCAAGGTGCCGGGTTCAAATGCTTTACGCCGCATGGCGCATATTACGTGATGACCGATATCGCAGCTTTCGGCATGGCCAGCGACACTGCCTTCGTGCGTCATTTGATCACCCACGTCGGCGTGGCGGCGGTTCCCGGATCGAGTTTTTTTGCACATGTAAGCGTTGGCAGTCAATTTGTCCGCTTCTGTTTCTGCAAAAAATATGAGACTCTAGAGTTGGCACGGCACCAATTATTCAAGCTCAAAATCAAATAATACGGTCGCAGCAATTCAATTGCGCCGCGCGGGAGAAGAAAACCAATGCTTCCAGAATTTTTATTAACGGAAACAACGGTCCGCGAAGCCGGCACGGGGCCCGATCTGGCCTTGGGCGAACAGCAGGGCGGGACACTGGTTCTCACTCTCGGCATCACGCGGATCATCGAACAGGAAAGCATCGATCTCTCCATCTGGGGCTCTATTGACGGCGCCGATTGGGGGACCAAGCCCCTGTTCACGTTCCCGCAGAAATTCTACTGCGGCACTTACCAGATCGTTGCCGATCTTTCGGGCCACCCCGATGCCAGGTTTCTGCGCGTGAAATGGGGGGTCAACCGTTGGGGCAAGGGCGATTCCAAACCCCTGTTCACCCTCTATCTTTTCGCCCAAGCACTGAGGCCGGACCTGCTCGCCGTGGGAGCTGCCTGAAGCCGCTGCCTGAAGCCGCTGCCTGACCGGGACTGACATGAATTTCCGGCGCAGTTTGCCGGAAATTCGCTGTCTGTCCCAGGTTTGCCCGGCTGGATACGCCCCATTTTCGCGGTGCGCCGGCCTGCTGGCATCCTGCTATTCTGGGATCATACGCACTCCACTGCTATGATCACGCGCGAAGAAGCCCTCGAACTGTTCCAATCCGACGACCTCATCGGGATCGGCATGGAAGCCGACCGCATCCGCCGCCACTGGCACCCCGAAGGCGTGGTCAGCTACATCATCGACCGCAACATCAACTACACCAACTTCTGCACCGAGTACTGCAGCTTCTGCGCCTTCTATCGCGCCCCCGGCTCCGCGGAAGGCTACATCCTGCCCAAGGAAGCGATCTACCAGAAGATTCAGGAAACCCTCGATCTGGGCGGCACCGGCGTGCTCATGCAGGGCGGGTTGCACCCCGATCTTAAAATCGAGTGGTATGAAGACCTGTTCCGCGGCATTAAGGCGCGTTACCCGATTCACCTGCACTGCCTCTCCGCCCCGGAAGTGACCAACATCGCCGAGGTCAGCGGCCTGAGCCTGCGCGACACCATCGCGCGTCTGCGCGATTCCGGCCTGGATTCGATTCCCGGCGGCGGCGCCGAGATTCTGGACGACGCGGTGCGCTACCGCATCAGCCGTCTCAAATGCGGCACCCAGGACTGGCTGGACGTCCATCGCACGGCTCACCAGTTGGGCATGCGCACCACCGCCACCATGATGTTCGGCTGCGGTGAAACCCTGGAACAGCGTATGAACCATCTGGAGCTGGTGCGCAATCTTCAGGAAGAGACTGGCGGGTTTACGGCCTTCATCCCCTGGACGTTCCAGCGGGAGAACACCTCGCTCGGCCGCTTCGTCAAGGAAGAGGCTACGGCGGTCGAGTACCTGCAAACCCTGGCCATCAGCCGCATCTATCTCGACAACTTCGAGAATGTGCAAGCCAGTTGGGTGACGCAAGGTCTGAAGACCTGCCAGATGGGCCTGCGCTTCGGCGGTAACGACGTGGGCAGCATCATGATCGAAGAGAACGTGGTCTCCGCCGCCGGCGCCCACCACCAGGCCAGCGAAGAGGAACTGCGCCGCATCATCCGCGATGCCGGCTTCGTCCCCAAGCAGCGCGACACGCTATATCGCACGTACTTCTTGAATTAGAGGTCCGGTTAAAGGAAAAGCGTCCACCATTCGCGTGAGAATTTTCCGGTCCGAGCCGCACCACCATAGCAAGATCCCTTGCCGCGCCAACCTTCGACCGCGGCTGGGACCTCCCGCTTGAAAGGTGCCTAAAGCAATGAGACGAGAAGTTCACGCGCGGTCCCCGCTCTCAGCGGCCGGCCTGACGCTTGCGTTGGTCCTCTCGGGCACGCTGGCCCATGCGCAGCAGCCCGATATCCAGGCGCTGCCCACGCCGTCCAATGTCCAGGCCCTGCCCAATATGGGCCAACAGATTACCCCGCTTGCGCCCCACGGTTCCCGGTTCGAACCGCTGAAACCGGGCCTGACCGATAGTCCAGCCTGGCAGGCCGGGCAAGCGGTTACCACCGTGGTGAGTCCGGATCGCAAGACCCTGCTGGTTCTCACCAGCGGGTTCAACCGCGTCTTCAACAAGAACAGCCCGGTGTCGTACGGCCCGGATTCGAATGAGTACGTGTTCGTCTACGATATTTCGACGCCCACGCCGGTCAAGAAGCAAGTGGTTCAGATCCCCAATACCTACAACGGGATGGTCTTTGACCCATCGGGCATGGCCTTTTACGTGGCCGGTGGCGGCGATGACAATGTCCACATCATCGCCCTGGGCGCCACCGGAACCTGGGCTGAGCAGCCCGGAACGGCGCTTGCCTTGGGCCACGGCACGGGCAATGGCCTTGCCGTACCGCAGCCGGCCGCCGGACAAGTCCCGATCAACAGCCAGGTTACCGTGAAGCCTTGCGCTGCCGGTCTGGCCATTTCGAATGATGGCCAGACGCTGGTAGTAGCGAATTACTACAACGACTCGATCACCGTGTTCAACGGAGGCTACGGCAACTGGTCGAAGGTAACGGAACTCGACCTGCGCCCCGGCAGGAGCAACATCGCGCAGACGGGTGTGCCAGGCGGCGAATATCCGTTTTGGGTGGTGGTGAAGGGTAACGCATCGAGCGCGACAGCGTATGTATCCAGCATTCGCGACCGCGAGATCGTGGTAGTGAATCTGCGGGGCGCGCCCGGGCTGATGAACCCGAACGGGAGGCCAACGGTCGCGGCCCGGATCCCAGTGAAAGGCCAACCCAACAAGATGACGCTGAACGCGGCCCAGACGCTGCTGTATGTCGTCGAAGACCAGTCGGATACGGTTGACGTAATCGACACCACGAAGAACGCGCTACTCGAATCCATTCCGGTAATCGCTCCCCCGTCCGTGGTGCCTACCGCGCTGGCACGGTATACGGGCGCCAACCCCAACAGCGTGACGCTCTCGCCCGATGAGACGCAACTCTATGTGACGAATGGCAATCTGAACAGCATCGCGGTGGTAGCGCTGAGCGGCGCCAATAGCGGCGACCAGGTAGTGGGTCTCATTCCGACCGGCTGGTACCCGAACTCCGTGAGCTTCAGCGGCGATGGCAAGTTGGTGTATGCGGTCAACGGGAAGTCGCCGACGGGCCCGAACCCCGGCCTCTGCTATAGCGCCGGGACGACGGCAGTGACGCCAACCAGGCCAAATTGCTTTGCAGCGAATCAGTATAATCCCCAGTTGATCAAAGCCGGCTTCCAGATCTTCCCGCGCCCCACGACGGCGCAACTGGCGACGCTGACGGCGCAGGTAGCCGTGAACAACCGGTTCTCCAGCACCGAGAGCCCCGAAGATGCCGCGGTCATGGCGGCCGTGCGTCAGGGCGTCCAGCACGTGATCTTCATCATCAAGGAAAACCGCACGTACGACCAGATTCTGGGTGACCTCGAAATCGGCAATGGCGATCCCGACCTGACTGAGTTTGGACAGGCGATCACCCCGAATCTGCATAACCTGGCGCGAACCTTCGTCACGCTCGACAACTTCCTGGATACCGCCGAAGTCAGCTATGACGGCTGGCTGTGGACCACTTCGGGGCGCGCCCCCGACGTGGTGGAACGCCAATACCCGGTGGCCTACGCGGGACGCGCCCTCAGCATGGATGCCGACGGTGTGAATCGCAATGTGAACGTGGCAATTGGGGCCCTCGCCGACCGCATTGCGGCCAATCCCTTCACCCCGAACGATCCGGATCTGTTACCCGGCCAGACCAACGTTTCGGCGCCCGATGGACCGGACAATCAAGTGAATACCGGCTATTTGTGGGACTCCGCGTTTCGGGCGAATCTCACGGTTCGCAACTATGGCTTCTTCATCGACTGTACCCGCTATTCGACGGCCGACCACGCCATTCCCCTGGACCGCGACCCGCACGCGACCGGCACGATTGTGGCCTACCCCTCGAGTGCTTCTCTCGCTCCCTATACCGATCCGTACTTCCGCGGTTTCGACAACGCGTTTCCGGATTATTACCGTTTTAAGGAGTGGGAGCGGGAGTTCGATGCCAATTACGCCGGCGGCGGTCTGCCTGCATTGAGTCTGGTTCGCTTGATGCACGATCACACCGGCAACTTCGATACCGCGATTGACGACGTGACTGTTCCGGAGTTTCAGCAAGCCGATAACGACTACGCGGTCGGCTTGTTAATTCAGAAGATCGCTGGCAGCCAGTACGCCAACAACACCCTGATCTTCATCATTGAAGACGACGCGCAGGATGGCGGCGACCACGTCGATTCACACCGCAGCGTCGCGTTCGTGGCGGGCGCCTACGTGAAGCAAGGCGCGCTGGTCTCCTCGCAGTACAATACCATCAACTTCCTGCGCACAATCGAAGAGGTTCTGGGCCTCCCGCCGATGAACCTGAACGACGCGCTCGCCAGGCCCATGGCCGACGTCTTCAACACCACGCCGAGCCCGTGGAGCTTTACCGCCACTCCCTCGGCGCTGCTCTACAAGACGAAACTGCCGCTGCCTCCCAAGCCCGCCAACCTGGCCGTGGCAAAGCCGGCGCACGACGCGAAGTACTGGGCGCGGGTCACCAAGGGAATGGACTTCACCACCGAAGACCGGCTCGATCCCGCGGACTTCAACCGCATTCTCTGGAAAGGGGTCATGGGCAACAAGCCATATCCCGCCGCGCCGACCGGAAAGGATCTACGCCAGAACCGCGAGCAACTCCTGGCGCACTACCGGCGGTCTCTGAAGCAAAACGCGGGGCAGGAGGTGGAGACGGGCAAGAACTGAGCGCGCCGCGGCTTCGATCGGAGCCGCGACCGTGAGGGAGCGGTTTCCAATCACTCTACCGCTCCGGCCGCCACGTCTTGCCGCACATCTACCGCCTTCGCCGCCCGCCCGAAATCATTGCCCAGCAGGCGCACACCCGCCGATTCCGCGCCCGCCACTTCCACCGCCGCTCCGCGCTGCGCGGGCGCCGAGCAGCCGCTGACCAGCGCGTCCCGCACGTTGACCAGGCGCATCAGGGGCTGCGCGTTACTCGGCGCCGTCGCCTCCAGGCGCTCCACCCGCAGACCCGTCACCGCTTCGCAATGCAGCGCGGGCCGCTGGTCACCCAAGGTCAGACTCGCCGCCACGGCCAACCGCAGATTGTCCAGTTTCAACCCCGTGACGTGGCGGCAGTACAGGCCATAGGCGGGCAGACGACCGAACATCCGCGCTTCGGGATAACTCTTCTCCACTTCCGGAATGGCGCGTTCGGTCCACTCGCTCTTGCCGCCTTCTTCGGTCTCGATGCGAATATTCGTCAACGCGACGTCCTCCACGTCGTGACCCGGGATGCCCGTGACCGACGACGTCAGGATCGCCCCCGTGGCATGCACGTTATCGATCGTCACGCCGCGCAGTTTGCCTGCCTCGCGGCGCGCGCCCAGGCGGATGAAGATGGGCGTACGCACGCGCTGCATGCGGATATTCGAGATCGCCACGCCATCCACCCAGCCGCCGTCCACCATCTCGATGGCGATGCCACTGATCACGCGCGCATTGAGCGGCACCTGCTCGTTATAAATCACCGAATTGGAAAACGTCACGTTTTCGAACCCGCCGCGCGTCGCCGTACCGAACTTCAGACCGTTGCAGCAGCACGTCATCACGCAGTTGGTGATGGTGATGTTCTTGGTCAGCCCCATGCGCCCGTATGGCCCTTCGCTCTTCAGGCAGATGCAATCGTCGCCGGTCGCGATATCGCAATCGCTGATGAAGACGTTGCGGCAGCACGTGGGGTCGATCCCATCGGTATTCGGCCCGATGATGGGGTTGCGGATCTTGATGCCGGAGATCGCCACCGTGTCGCACTCGATGGGCCGCAGCGTCCAACCGGCAGCGTTGGCCAGCGTCACGCCTTCGATGCGCAGGTTGGTGCAGGCGAAGAACTCCACCATGGGCGAAGGGCGGTCGAGCGGTTTCCAGTCGTAGGTCGCCACGTCGCGCCAGGCATCTTCCGGCGGTGGAACCTTGCGTCCGCTCGGCACCCAGAACGCGGGACCCTGGCCGTCGATCCGGCCCGCGCCGGAGAGCGTCACGTTCTTCGCCTCGCGGGCGAAAATCAGGTGCTTGCCGTTGGCATCGCCCAGCACCGGCGGACCGCTCTGGTGGCGGTAATCCGCCAGTTGCGTGCTGCCCAACAGGGTGGCGCCGGCTTCCAGGTGGAAGGTGACGTTGTCCTTCAAGATCACCGTGCCCGAAAGATAGATGCCAGGAGAAAGGTAGACCACGCCGCCGCCGGCCGCGGCGCACTCGTCCACCGCGCGTTGCAGGGACGCCGTGTCCTTGCTCTTGCCGTCGCCCCTGGCGCCGTACTGGCGTACGTCGAAATAGGGTAGGGCAACCTGTCCCGTCATGGTACGCGACGCCGCCAGCGCCAGCCCCGCCGTTGTGAGAAAGTCTCGCCGCTGCATCCTTCCATTCTTGGATAAAATCGTCCGATTCGGGTGGCATCTTCGAATCTGGGGTGGGGGGGCTTGACAAGGGCTTGCGCAACGGTAGAATAAACTTCATCTAAGCGCTGTTATGCAAACCGCTTGTGAGCACTCTCGCACCCAGATCATCGCCCGCAGAGACGGGGTGGATTACATTGAATGTCTCGATTGCCGCGAGATCTTCGAAGCCGAAGATCTTGAACAAGTGAAAGTCGAGGAGGAGGAGGAGGAAGAATAATCCTGCCATGCGTTAGCATGGAAGGAGATGCACGATCTCACCTACTTCAGGAACAATTTCGAGCGAATTGCCGAACGCCTGGCGACCCGCGGCGGGGCGATTAATCTGGAGGGTTTCCGCGACCTGGATGGCAAGCGCCGGAGTGCCATTTCCCAGGCGGAGCAATTGAAAGCGCGCAAGAACCAGGAGAGTGTCGAAATCGGCAAGCTCAAGCGCGAAGGCGCCGACACTACCGCGCGGCAGAAGGAAGTGCGCGCCATCGCGGAGCAGATCACCGCGCTCGATGAAGAGATGAAGGCCGTCGACCAGCAGTTCCAGGAACTGCTCGCCGGCATCCCCAACATCCCGCACGAATCCGTCCCGGTGGGCCGCTCCGCCGACGACAACGTGGAAGTACGCCGCTCTGGCCGGCCTCCGCAATTCGACTTCGAGCCCAAAGCTCATTGGGACCTCGGTCCCGAACTCGGTATCCTCGATTTCGCGCGCGCCGGCAAGATCACCGGCGCGCGCTTCGCGCTCTACTGGGGCTTGGGCGCCAGGCTGGAGCGCGCACTTGTAAACTTTTTCCTCGACGTGCATACCCGGGAACACGGCTACACCGAAGTGCTGCCGCCCTTCCTGGTGAATTCCGCCAGCCTCTACGGCACCGGCCAGCTTCCCAAATTCGCCGAAGACCTGTTCAAGTGCGAGAACACCGATTTCTGGCTGATCCCCACCGCCGAAGTCCCGGTCACCAATATTTATCGCGACGAGACGCTGGAGGCGGAGCAGTTGCCCATCAAGCTCTGCGCCTACACGCCGTGTTTCCGCAGCGAGGCCGGCAGCTACGGCCGCGACGTCCGCGGCATCATCCGCCAGCACCAGTTCCAGAAGGTGGAACTGGTGAAGTTCACCCGCCCGGAGCAGAGCTACCAGGAACTCGACACGCTCACCGCCGACGCCGAGGATATCCTGCGGCGGCTCGGCCTCCCCTTCCGCACCGTGGTGCTCTGTACCGGCGACATGGGCGCGAGCTCGGCGAAGACGTACGACATCGAAGTCTGGCTGCCGGGGCAGAACGGGTACAAGGAAATCTCCTCCTGCTCCAACTTCGAAGCGTTCCAGGCGCGGCGCGCCGGCATTCGGTACAGGACCGGCAAGAAGACCGAGTTCGCCCACACCATCAACGGCAGCGGCCTGGCGGTGGGCCGCACCTGGGTGGCGATTATCGAGAACTATCAGCAGAAGGATGGCAGCGTGGTGATCCCCGAAGTCCTGCG
>JADGNT010000106.1 GCA_017883345.1 Candidatus Solibacter sp.
CCCGAAAACGTTTAAGCTCCCGCCTAAAGTTCCACGGGCAAGCGGTCGATCTAATAAATGTGCCGATCTACGCCGCAGCGAAGCAACTTTCCTTCGACGATATTCGCAAGGCGTTGGACAACCTGGTGCGAAATTTTGAAGTCGACGCGACCGCGAGCCGCCAGCAAATCCGCGACCTGTTGGACAACAATCGCGAGCTTTTCTGCGCTACTTCCATCGAGATCCTGAAGACCGCGGGAGATTCGCGAGGCGCGCAATACCTGGTGGCGCTGCTGGTGGCCAACGAAATGCTGCTGCAGGCCCTGTGCAATCCCGGCCTGAGCCGGGAGGAGGCTATGGCGCTGGGGCGCGCCGCCCGGCGCGTGGACCCCATGATTGACGTGGCGCTGGCACGCAGTCTGGCGGACAGCGGGGTGGGGGGCAGCGCGGTCCCCGTTGCCGATCCGGCAAGGTTAATGGATATCTTGTGCGAGATTGCCGATGCCGGACACATCATGCCTTCGCTGATGCGCTTGATGCGGCATCCCAATACCTACCTGCGATCCAAAGCGGTAAAGATGATCGGCCGCGACAGCCGGAGTGCGAAATGAGTGATGGCAAGGCTCGGTGAATCGGACCCGCGGGTGCGGGCCAATGCCATCGAATCGCTGTGGGGAGTGGACTCGCCGGAGGCTCGCACGCTGTTGAATTTCGCGGCCAACGACGCCAACAACCGGGTAGTGGGCAACGCGCTGCTCGGGCTCTACCACCTGGGGGAATCCTCCGTGCTGGCGGATGTGGTGAGGCTCGCGGGACATGAATCCGCGCTATTTCGCTCCTCGGCGGCATGGGTCATGGGAGAGGCCGGCGACCCGCGATTCACCGAAGCGCTGCGGCCCATGATCTCCGACCCGGATGCCAAGGTTCGCAAGCGCGCCTCCGCCGCCCTGGCGCAGATCAAAGCCGCCAACGCGCAGCCCTCGGCCGGAGAGCGATGGCACGTTGCCGGGCGGATGCTTGCCGGCGAGAGCCTCAAGGGGCTGCGGCGCCTGATGCTGGCCGTCGCCGCGGAAGATATGCGCGAGCAACCCAAGGTAGCGCCGTTGCAGTTCATACTGAGCGAGCGCGCTCAATATATCACGTCGTACCAAACCTCCGCGAAACCGCTGCCCGAATCCATGAGCGTGGTTTTCGTGATTCCGCGCTCCCGCGAAGCGGCGGCCGGCGCCTTTTTCGAGGGCGTGCTGCATTGTCTACAGTGGAAACGGCCCAGCGATTTATGGAGTGTGCTGCCGTATATCCAGACTGACGACGGGGAACCGCCGCCACCTCGCGATCCGGAACCGCCGTTGTTCACCACCAACTCCGATGCGCTGGCGGCGGCCTTGCGCGCAACGCCCAAACGGCTGGATTGTACCGGCCTATGGACCGCCGTCTGGCGCGCCACCAAACAGGATGGCGGCCAATCGCGCGGCAAACGCCACGCGATCGTTTTCAGCAGCGGCGAGGAAGGCGCCTTGCCGGTGACGGTCTGATTACGAATCTGCCAAGCGCACGCATCCCGGTTCAGGCGATCGCTTCCGGCCCCAACGAGCAGTTACAGGAGTTCTGCCGGCGTACCCAGACCTGGTGCCGGAACTGCGTGCCGGAGCAACTGGTCGAGATGATCGAACATGCCTATCTCAACCTCCTGGCGCGCTATGAAATCGCTTACCAGCCGGTGGTGGTGAACGCACCGGCCCTCAAAGTGCGCGTGCAGACTCTCAACGGCTGGGGCGAGACCCTGATTGCGGCCGGGCGTCAACCGCGGGCGGCAGCCTGAACGGTTTGGGGAAGCCGACCGCTCCCTCACGGTCGCGGCTCTGCAACCATCTGCAAATACGCGGCATTCCAAACAGAGCCGCGACCGGGGTACCCTCTGGGTCGGGAGTGGATTTGGCGAGCGCTTTCATCCGGTCAGTCCTTCCAGTCCATGGCCAGACGAACCAGAGTACGAACGGGTAGGCCGGTGGGGCCTTTTGCCAGATAGGGTTTGGGCTCGTCGAGCCAGGCGGTGCCGGCGATATCCAGGTGGACCCAGGGCGTATCCTCGGCGAATTCCTTGAGGAAGAGAGCCGCTGTTACGGCGCCGCCCCAGCGGCCCCCGACGTTGGCGATGTCGGCAAACGAGCTCTTGAGGTACTCCTTATAGTCGTCTTCGAGCGGCAGCGGCCACATGCGTTCGCCTTCCGCGCGGGACGCCGCCAGCACGCGGTCGCGCATGCCATCTTCACTGGCGAAGAGGCCGGCGTTGAGATGCGCCAGGGCCACTACGACGGCGCCGGTAAGGGTAGCGGCATCCACCAGATGGGTGCAGCCCTGACGGCGCGCGTAGGTCAGGGCGTCGGCCAGGATCAGGCGGCCTTCGGCATCGGTATTGATGACCTCGATGGTCTTGCCGTTCATGGCGGTCACGATGTCGCCGGGCCGTTGGGCGCGGCTGCCGGGCATGTTCTCCACGCAGGGGACGAACGCGCTCACCCGAATGGCGGGCCGGAGCTGGGCAATGGCACGCATGGCGCCGATCATGGCTGCGCCGCCCGCCATATCGTACTTCATCTTCTCCATGCCGTCGGCGGGCTTAATGGAAATGCCGCCGGTATCGAAAGTGACGCCCTTGCCCACCAGGCCCAGATGAGCGCTCCCCTGGGCGGTGGCGGGCCGGTAACCGAGCACGATCAGCACGGGCGGTTGGGCGCTGCCGATGGCCACACCGAGCAGCGCGCCCATGCCGAGTTTCTCCATCCGATCGCGATCCAGCACTTCGCACTCCAGGCCGAATTCCGCCGCCATGGCACGCGCGGCATCGGCCATGGCGAGCGGAGTCAGGCGATTGGCCGGCCGGTTGACCAGGTCCCGGGTAAAATTCTGCGCTTCGCCCAGGATCCGCCCGCGCCGGGCAGCGGCTTCCAGGCCCGGCGTATCGGCGGCCAGAGCAAACCCATCGATCGATTTCTTGTCGTCGCCCGTTTTATAGCGGTCGGGCTCGAAATCGCCCAGGATGGCGCCTTCGATCGCGGCCGAGGCGAAGTCCTCGCCGGCGAATTCGGGATCGAGCGCGATGGCGACGGTCCTGATCGATTTGGCCTTCAGATAGCGCACGGCGGCCCCGCTCAACCGGCGCATTTCGGCGGCGTCGAATTTTTCCGGCTTGCCCGCCCCCGCCAGCAGCACCCGCGTGGCGCGTACCCCGGGCGCATGGTGGAGCAGGGTCAATTCGAGCGGTTTTCCGGCGATTTCCCCTGAATCAAAAAAGGCGGCCGCTCCGAAACGGGCATCTCGGCGGCCCTCGAAGACCGGCACGATCAGGGCTTCCGCCTCCACTTGGCCGGCGGGCTTAAGTTCGACAGTAATCTTCATCACTATCGATTTTGCCACGTTGCGAGGGATTCAAACGGTCGAGAAAAATATTCCAAATATTGGAACTTCCCGAATCCGAGCATTTGAGTACCGCATCTAGTCCTATGTAGCTGAATTTACAGGCTGCCGATGATTTAGTTGTGGTAGAATCACAGTGAGATTTCTGAGCGCGGAATTACCAAAAGCTGTAACGCCTTGACCTCAGCTATCGTCCAATATAGCGTAGACAGCGGTTCTCCCCAGGGAGGGCTGGTGGATAAACATGGCTGACCTGTCGCAACCGAACAATCCTTTCTTCGACCCCAACGACCATCTGGCGCGTTTACTGGCTCCTGAGATGGACGAGCCTTGGTATAAGTCCTTTATTCAAAACATAAAGGACATGATCAACCCACCCAAACTGCCACCACTAGTCCTGACTTCGAAGCCAGTTCCCGTGAAAGACATCTGGGGCCTTTACGGGCGCCAGAAGAAGTCTTTCATGATGTCCACGGGTTTCCAGGTTATGTTTGCGGTGGTGCTATTCACGGTGGCGTCTTCCAAGGCGGTGCAGGACAAGGTGAAGCAATACGTGCCCCTCATCTCGCCGATCGACTTGGCGCCTCCCGATGCAGCCCCCAAGAAGAATACGATGCAGGGTGGCGGCGGTGGCGGCGATCGCTCTCCGTTGCCGGCCAGCAAGGGGCGCCTGCCGAAGCAGGCATTGCGCCAGTTCACGCCCCCGATGGCGGTGGTAAACAATCTGAATCCCAAGCTGATGATGGAGCCCAGCATCATCGTTCCGCCGGATGTGAAGTTGCCGGACTGCCCGACGTGCTTGAACTACGGCGATCCGCTCGCCAAGATCGGTCCGCTTTCCAACGGGCCGGGTTCCGGCGGCGGCATCGGCAGCGGTTCCGGCGGCGGCGTTGGTTCCGGCAAGGGCGGTGGTTTCGGCCCCGGTGAGGGCGGCGGTTTTGGCGGCGGCTCGTTCCGCGTGGGCGGCGGCGTGACGGCTCCTACCCTGCTCTTTAAGGTGGAACCCGAGTACTCCGAAGAAGCCCGCAAGGCGAAATACCAGGGCACCGTGCTGCTCTACGTTGAGGTAGACCCGTCCGGCAAGGCGGTCAACATGCGCGTGCTGCACAGCCTGGGTTTGGGCCTGGACGAAAAGGCGATGGAAGCCGTCAAGAAGTGGAAATTCAAGCCCGGCGTCAAGGATGGCAAGGCGGTGACGGTGCAGGCGCAAATCGAAGTCAACTTCCGGCTGTTGTAAGAAGTTCGGTTTTTTAACGAAAAAGGGCGGTCCGGAAACGGACCGCCCTTTTTTGGTTTGGGGATGGCGGAGAAGCGATAGAATAGAGCAACGACCTCATGCCCGTCGCGTTAACCATCGCGCCCGATCCGCCAGCCCCGCTGAGCCCTCCCCGCAAACGCTGGACCCGCGCCGAATGTGCCGCTCTGGAATCGAGCGGTGTTTGGGACCAGCAAAAGCTCGAGTTGATCGATGGGGAGTTGATCTCCAAAATGGGAAAAAATCGCCCTCACGTGAATGCCCTGGTCACGATGATGCAGTGGTTGGTAGATACATTCGGGCGCGGCAGAGTCAATCCAGAAGCGCCCGTTGACGTGGCGCCCCAGGATAATCCCACCAATGAACCTGAGCCCGACCTGATCGTTCTCAGACGGGCAACTACGAGCTTCCAAACCAGCCCTCCGCAACCGGCCGACTTGGCCCTGGTAGTGGAAATAGCCGACACCACGCTCCGGTTCGACCTCACGGTGAAGGCTAGGCTCTACGCCCGGGCGGGAATCGTCGAGTACTGGGTCCTGGATTTGACTGGCCGCCGCTTAATTGTCCACCGCGAGCCGGAGCCGGGCGGCTACCGCTCCGTCATCGCTTACAGCGAGTCCGAGAAAGTGGCGCCCCTGGCGTCGCCCCAACACGAACTCCCGGTCGGGGACATCTTCCGGCCTTGAGGGGCTGCCGGACAGGCTCAGTAAACGAACGCAAATTAGAATCTTTGCGGCTTGGCGGGCGATGGAGTGTTGCGGCGGCTGAAAACCCTCTACTTGTTCTGCCCGGCGCGGCATTCCTCGCACTGGCAGATCCGGCGGAAGTGCTCCCAGGAGTAGATGCCGGTGTTGTGGCCGTCGCTCCAGTTGATCCGGATGGCGTAGTTGCCCACCGGTTCCACGGCGAGCATCTTGAGCGCCGGCTGGAACATCGGGAATGGATTGTCCGCCTCGGGAGGGCGTGGGGGGGTGCCGTGGGAGCCGCTGCACGTGGCGCAGGGGCACTTGTCGCGCAGGTAGATGAGGCCGTAATCGCTGGTGTGGCCATCCTTCCAATCGATCTTGATTCCTTTCGATTTGGAAATGGCGATGTGTTCGGGGTCGGTGGATAGAGGCATTTCAGTTGAAGAGCCGCTCGACGTCGCGTACGCCCGAAATGCGGCGCATGGCGGCTACCAGCTTCTCGAGTTGCTTCTTGTCGCGCACGTCGACCGTCATTTCGACCACGCCGCCATCGTGATCGGTCGCGCCTCTGGCTTCGAGGCTGCGGATGTTGGTGTTCTCGGCGGAGAGCACGCTGGTGAGCTGATTGAGCATGCCGGGGCGATCGTCGGTGTGGACCACGATGCGGACCGGGAATGAGTCCTCCGCGGCGCGGGCCCATTCCACTTCGATCTTGCGCTCCACGTCGTAGAGCAGGCTCTGCACATTGGGGCACATCCTGGCGTGCACGGCGACTCCTTTGCCGCGCGTCACGTAGCCCACGATGGCCTCGCCGCGAATCGGATTGCAGCACTTGGCGCGGTAGACCATGAGGTCATCCAGGCCGCGGACCTTGATGACGCCGTCGCCATCGGCACGCCGGGCGCCGGGCGCGGTATACGGCGTGGCGCTATCGGGAACCGGAGCGGGCTTGGGCTCGGGGACCTCCTCCTTGACCACGCCGGGAGCGATTTTGGAAAGCACCTGTCGCGCCGAGAACTTGCCGTAGCCGAGCGCGGCGTGCAGGTCTTCCATCTTGCTGAGCCCGTACTCCCCGGCCACCCGCTCCATATCGGCCTTGGTCACCTTGCTGAGTTGGACCCCGAGGCGGCGGGCTTCCTTTTCCAGGTACTTCTGGCCGATCTCGATGGCCTTCACGCGCTCGCCGGCGTTGATCAGGTGCTTGATCTTGTTGCGCGCGCGCGAAGTCTTGACGAAGGCCAGCCAGTCTTTGCTGGGCTCATGGCCGGGCTGCGTCATGATCTCCACGATGTCGCCGTTGCGTAAAGTGGAGCGCAGCGGCACGATGCGGCCGTTGACCTTGGCCCCCACGCAGGTGCTGCCCACATCGGAGTGAATGGCGTAGGCGAAATCGATCGGCGTGGCGTCGCGCGGCAGCACAATCACCTTGCCGCGCGGCGTGAAGGTGTAGGCCTCCTCGGGGTACAGGTCCACCTTGAGGGTGGACATGAATTCCCCGGAATCCTGCACTTCGTGCTGCCATTCCACCAGGTGGCGCAGCCAGGCGATACGCTGGTCGTCGGCGGCCGGGCCTTTGCGCCCTTCCTTGTACTTCCAGTGGGCCGCGATGCCTTCCTCGGCGATGCGGTGCATCTCCTCGGTGCGGATCTGCACCTCGAAGGTCTGCCCGTGCGGGCCGACCACGCTGGTATGCAGGGATTGGTAAAGATTGGGCCGCGGAATGGCGATGAAATCCTTGATGCGTCCCGGGATGGGGCGCCACTTATTGTGGATCACGCCGAGCGCCGCATAGCAGTTCTTGACCGAGTCGGTGAGGATGCGCAGCGCCATGAGATCGTAGACCTGGTCGAGCGAGATCTTCTGGCGGCGCAGTTTCTGGAAGACGGAGTAGGGCCGTTTCAGGCGGCCATCGATGCGCGCGGGGATGCCTTCGCGGCGCAGTTCGCTTTCCACGGTCTGGCGGATTTCGGCGAGGAACTCCTCATTGGAGTGGCGCTTGGATTCGATGGCGCCGAGGATCTCCCGATAGGCATCCGGCTCCAGGTGCTGGAACGCCAGATCCTCCAGTTCGCCGCGCACCTTGCCCATGCCGAGACGGTGCGCGATGGGCGCATAGATTTCGATGGTTTCGCGCGCGATGCGCTCGCGCCGCTCCGGGCTGAGGTAACCCAGGGTGCGCATGTTGTGGATGCGGTCGGCCAGTTTGACCAGGATGACGCGGATATCCTCGACCATGGCGAGCAGCATCTTACGGACGCTTTCGGCCTGCCGGTCTTCGGCCGAGAATACATCCAGCTTGGTGAGTTTGGTGACGCCATCGACGCAGCGCGCCACCTCGGGACCGAACTCCTTGCGCACCTGTTCGACGGTGACACTGGTCTCCTCGACCACGTCGTGCAGGAGACCGGTTTCCATGGCCACCACGTCCATCCGCATGTCGGCCAGAATGTGCGCCACCAAGACGGGATGGGCCATGTACGGTTCGCCGGAATCGCGGGTCTGGCCCTCGTGATATTTACTGGCGAAGCGAAAGGCTTTTTGGAGCGCGGCGAGATCGTCCTTGGGGCGGTACTCGCGGATCTTGGCTTCCAATTCGGCGTACAACTGCTCGACGGGGTCGGATGGATGCGGTACTGGCCCGGACTCGGTGAGACTGATGGACTCGGAGGGCACGCTCATTCGATTGTAGCAGGGGACCCCAAAAAACGAAGAGGGAGCCGGGAAACCGGGAAACCGGGGACAGACAGGACTGCCAGCGAATTTCCGGCAAAAGGCGCCGGAAATCCATGGCAGTCTTGTCTGTTCCCGGGTATGGAGATGGAGGGTGCTTACTTCTGATTCGGTTCGAGGACGATGCTGCCGCCGGTCTTATTCTTCTTCTCGGCCTTGGCTTTCTTGGTAGCCAGCGCCTTCTGGACCCAATCGTCGGCGATCTTCTGCTGCTTGTCGTACTCTTCCTTGGTGTCGGCAAGGTCGGCGCGTTCGCGGACCAGCAGGTTTTCGTAAGCCATGGCATCGTCGTACTCGGGATTGATTTGCAGCGCCTTGTCGAGCGCCTGCAAACCGGCTTCGATCACCGGGCCGTACTGCTGCTTGAGCTCTTCCTTGACCTTCTTGTCCTTGATGGGGCCGGGGTCTTCCTGCTTCATGCCGAGGTTGGCGCGGGCGGTGCCGTAGACGGGATACCACTTGGACCAGGCGATGAAGCCCATGCTGTAGTAGGCATCGGCGTTCTGCGGTTCAACGGCGATCAGCTTGTCATACCACTGCTGCGCCTCGTCCCACTTTTTCTGGTTGAGGTTGAGGGAAGCGATGGAGGCGATGGCGATCGGGTTCTTCGGTTCCTGTTCCAGCACCTTCTTGAAATTGTCGAAGGCGGCAACGGCCATTTTATTGTTCTCGGGCGAATCCGAGCCGGGGATGTACTGCTGCATGTAGGCGGTGGCCAGATACAGGCGGGCGGCGGAAAACCCAGGATCGAGTTCGACGGCGGTCTTGAAGCGCTCGACGGCCTCCGGATATTGGGCGGCGGTAAACGCCTGCACGCCCTTGTTGAGCTGATCGCGCGCCTTGAGCTGGTTGCAACTCATGCCAAGGACCGCCAGCGCGGCCACGGCGAGGACCAACATTACCTTGCGCATATTATTGCCCGGCCTCCACCTTCGCGGTCATCAGACCGACTTTATCGATCCCCGCGCCGTGAGCGATGTCGATCGCCTTGGCCACCCACGAGAAGTCTATGGAAGGGTCGCCCTTGACGAAGACCACACGCTCGGCTCGGGTCTTGAAGATTTCCTCGAGACGGCCGCCCAGCTTTGCCTCATCGGTGTCCTCGCTGTTGACGGCCATGTTGTGCTTGGCATCGATCGTGATGACCACGGTGCGCAGATCCGACTCGTTCGCCTTCTGACCGGGAGGAGGCGGCTGGGGCACGAGAGCCTCAAGTCCCTTGGGCGTGAGAGGCGTGATCACCATGAAAATGATAATCAGCACCAGCAGCACGTCGATCATGGGCGTCATGTTGATGTCGGATTTCATGCTACCCGACCCGCCAACGGCCATTGACATATGATTGCTCCTTTAACAAACGTTGTTGTTGACTACTTACCGGACGGCGCGGCTGGAGTTGCGCTGTCCATCGTGCCCTTTTGCTGCGCCGGTTCGGTCAGCAGACCCAACTGGTCCACACCGGCCGCACGCAGGTTGTCCACCACATCGACCACGCGCTCATAGCGGGAGCGCGCATCGGCCTTGACGAAAACCGTCTTATCCAGTCGATTGGCCAGGAGATCCTTGACATGGTTCGGCAGCTCTTCGGGCGGCATGGCAGTGGTGTTCAGGAAGGTTTTGCCCTCTCGCGTGATCGCGCAGACGATGGCATCGCTCTTATCGGCGTCCTTCATGGGAATCTGATGATTGGTTTTCACGAGCTCGACGCTGACGCCCTTGGACAGCATCGGTGTGATGACCATGAAAATGATGAGCAACACGAGCATCACGTCCACCATCGGGGTGACGTTGATGTCGGCTACCGGCGGCGGCGCCTTAAATTTTACTTTCTCTCCCGTCATCGTATCTCTCCCAGGAATTCGGCAGAAGCCGGGGAGCCCGGATGGGCTCCCCGCAAATCAACTCGCCGATCCTAATGAATCTGATTACTTGCGGACGCCGCGCTGCGAACGCTTGAGGAAGTAGTCGATCAGTTCGCTGCTCGAGTTCCCCATCTCCACGTCGAAGGATTCAATCTTGTTGGTGAAGAAGTTGTACATC
>JADGNT010000823.1 GCA_017883345.1 Candidatus Solibacter sp.
GCGACCCCCGGCGGCGCGCCCCGACCGTACATTGATCTCCTTGAGATTGTCCATATCGACCAGGGAGATGCTGAGCGGTTTCTGCTCCCGTCGGGAGCGGTATATGGCCAGGTCCAGATCATCGAGGATGGCTTCGTAATCTATGCGGTCGAGTGGCTGCCGTTTTCCTAGAAAAACGAACACGCCTACCTTGACGCGCTCCGATGGAATGGGTCCCGGCATGTAATCGCCTGATGGAAGCAGCGCCTCCCTTTCGAAATGCCACATACGCATATCCGCGAAGTGTTCAGCGTTTAGTTCCATGAAGTCATTGAAAAGCCTGACCTTGGGCGCCAGTACGTCAAATAATACAGGTAATGGCATCGTCCGACTTGGCTCGAAGGAGAAGGCCACTCCAAACCTAAATCCACGACTGTTGGAAAGTTCCCCGATATTGAATTGAAGCTCAGATCGCCCGCCGTAATGAAAAGCCCAATCGTCCTTGGTTGTTTTCGGGCTGAATATATCGTGGCCGGGTTTACGGGATAGACCTTTCAAACTGGCCCGGATTTCTTGAAGGGAGCCAATAGGGTGCGTGCGAGACCGCGAGTTTATTTCAGCTGCTATCGTGGCAATGTCTGTGTTCATCGTGAGAACGCCCTCTAATACGAATCCGGTTGTCCCAGTATACTTGAACGCGAAAAACAACAGTCAGGTCAGCCCGTTCCATTTCGGGGGGGGGTGGCCAAACTCCTACACTCCTGCATGCGGTCAGCAATGAAGCTGACTTTTGACACACTTCAACCCCGCGATTTACAGGGCTTCCGGCGCTGATTCAAGACTTACCCTCTGTGAAACACTCCTGGAAGTTGGACGGGCGACCACCCCGGGGGGTGGCCCCACCATGTCACCCTTTCAGATACCGATCGATTCCCTCGGCCGCCTTGCGGCCCTCGGCGATGGCCCACACCACCAGCGACTGTCCGCGGCGCATGTCGCCGGCCGCGAACACGCCGCCCACGCTCGACATGTAGTTGGCGTCGGCGGCCACGTTGCCGCGCGGCTCAAGCTGTACGCCGAGCTGCTCGATCATGCCGTTCTTCACCGGGCCGGTGAAGCCCATGGCGAGCAGCACCAGATCGGCCTCCAAGGTGAATTCGGTCCCCGGCAAGGGTTCAAACTTGGGCGTCACGCGCACCGCATGCAGTTGCCGGACGTTGCCGTGTTCGTCGCCGGTGAACTTCACCGTGTGGACGCTCCAATCGCGCGTGCCGCCTTCTTCGTGCGAGCTTTCGACGCGCAACTGCATCGGCCAGAGCGGCCAGGGTGTCAGCGGCGAGCGCGTGTCCGGCGGCTGGGGCAGGAGTTCGAACTGGGTGACGGAGCGCGCGCCCTGCCGGTGGGTAGTGCCCAGACAATCGGCGCCGGTATCGCCGCCGCCGATGATGACGACGCGCTTGCCGGTGGCCAGGATCTGGTCGGGTAGCCAATCGCCTTCGCACACACGGTTCTGCTGCGGCAGAAACTCCATGGCGAAGTGGATGCCCTTCAGCTCGCGTCCGGGGACGTTGAGATTGCGCGGTTGTTCGGCGCCGCCGGCCAGCAGGATGGCGTCGAACTCGCGGCGCAGGTCTTCCACCGGCACATTGCCGCCGACGTGCGCATTGGTCTCGAACTTGACTCCTTCGCCGCGCATCTGCTCCACTCGCCGGTCGATGAGCTGCTTCTCCATCTTGAAATTCGGGATGCCGTAGCGCAGCAGTCCGCCGATGCGGTCGTTCTTTTCGAACACGGTGACGTCGTGGCCGGCGCGCGCCAGTTGCTGCGCGGCGGCCAGTCCGGCGGGTCCGCTGCCGATCACGGCGACGCGCTTGCCGCTCGGGACGGCGGGCGGCTCGGGAACGATGTACCCCTCTTCGAAAGCGCGGTCGATGATGGTCTTCTCGATCTGCTTGATGGTGACGGGGGGCTCGCTGATGCCCAGCACGCAGGCGGCTTCACAGGGCGCGGGACAGATGCGTCCGGTGAATTCCGGGAAATTGTTGGTGGCGTGCAACTGGCGCACCGCCTCCTTCCAGCGCCCCTTGTAGACCAAATCGTTCCAATCGGGAATGATGTTGGTGAGCGGGCAGCCAGTGTGGCAGAAGGGGACGCCGCAATCCATGCAGCGCGCGGCCTGGTCGCGCAGGTGGTCGTCGGGAAACGGCTGGTAGATTTCGAACCAGTCCTTGATGCGCACGGCGGGGTCGCGGCGCCGCGGCAACTCCCGCGTATATTCCATGAAGCCGGTGACTTTTCCCATGATGATTATCCTTGCTCGATAAGGGACATGGCTCCGAAGTTACCGCCCCCTAAGTGGGTGGAGCCGGAACTTACGAGAGTGTCGTCTTCAACGCAGAGACGCAGAGACGCAGAGATAAGCGCAGAGTTCAATGCCACGGACGGGGTCCGTGGTGGAATGGGATGGGAAACCCGGAAGAATACCCCCAAGAATGGGGGCATGGCAGCCTGAAAGGCTACGCTACGGTGCTGCGACGAAGAATCAATGAGTTGCGGGGAGGTTTCCGGAGAGAAAACCAAGGCCAAAACACGGTCAATGGAGCGCGATGGACTCGCTCCATTGGCGAGGGGCGGCGCGGAGAAAGCAGAGGAAAGCATGAGCATTTTATGCCACCGCTACCTGCTGGCGCCCAACGCCCAGCACCCGTTTGTATTCGTGGGGGAACACCTTGACGAACTGGGGCAGCATGTTCTCCCAGTTTTCCAGCACCCACTTGCCCCGCGGGCTGGCCGTGGCATCCACGTGGCTGTTGATGATGGCGTAGAGCAGGTCGATGTCTTCCGCCGG
>JADGNT010000107.1 GCA_017883345.1 Candidatus Solibacter sp.
TCCCCGGCCCGGCATGACCCCGGTGTTGCCGGTGAGCGACTACCACCTGCAACCAACTCAGCGACCCTATCAATATGTTTCGCCGGACGGCACCACATTCATCTCAGCCGGCCAGGACTTTGTCAACGGCGCGCTCAGTTGGGGCGTCAAGAGCAGCGACCTGGTGCGGGGTTTCGGATTGGCACCCGCGGTTCCCGGCAAACCCTATTACCTCACCGACGAATCCGAGTTGACCACCTGGAGCGTCACGGTCGGCCCGGACGGCAACCTGTCCGATCAGAAACTCTTCGCCGAGCAGGGCGGTGAAAGCGTCGCTGTCGACGAGCGCGGCAACGTCTACATCGCCGCCGGCCAGATCTACGTCTACGATCCCGCCGGCAAACTGATCGACACCGTTGAGGTCCCCGAGCGTCCGCTGCAATTGGTCTTCGGCGGAAAAGATGGAGAGACCCTGTTCATTGCCGCGCGCACCTCGCTCTACGCCGTCCGCACGCGCATCCGCGGCCGTTGAGCCAAATGCCCCGGCAATTGCCTGGCTTCCAGGACCATCAGTTCGTGTCCTTCCCGGAGATTCGGTGGAGCTATCTGACGTGGACAGCGTCTACTCCGCCGCGGTGGCGGCGCGCTACCCGAACGCCAAGGTCTAAAAGGACTACCGCGTGATGCTCGAAAAGGAGAAGGGCATCGACGCCCAATCCCGCCCTAAACTTGCGCATCGAGGTGAAAAGGGCTACACGTGTGGATTCGGCCCCGACTTCGAAATCCAGAGAGGGTGTTTCATGCAAAGACGCGACTTCCTTCGTACCGCTCTGGCGCTTCCGATGGCCGGTCTATTCGCGCCGCTCGAGAGACTGACCGCCGCCGACCTTGGCAAAGTCCGAATCACCGACGTCAAAATCAGGCCTTCCGCATCCCATACTCAGATCCGCGTCGATACCGACGCCGGCATCTCCGGCTACGGCGAATCCGGCGTGACCATGTCGATGATGAAGGGCTGGATGGAGGTGTATAAGCCTCTGCTGGCGAATCAGGACCCGCTGGCCATCGGATACCACTGGCACCGCATGTCCACGCTGATGCACACCTACATGGCCCGCATTCCGGCGCTCAGTGGCATCGACATGGCCCTCTGGGACCTGGCCGGGAAGCTGGTCAACCTGCCCGTGTACAGGCTCCTGGGCGGGCCGTTCCGCGACCGGGTGCCGGTCTTCATCAACACCGAGCCCCGCAACATGCTGGACCCCGGTGCGGTCAAGGACTGGGCCGATCAATTCAAGGCGAACCCGTTGGGGTTCAGGGCCGCGAAGATCAACACCCACACCATCCTGGGGATACCCATGGGCCGTTACACCACCGCGCTCTCGGCCCGCGATCTGAACAAACTGCGGACGTCGTTTGCCAACGTTCGTAAGGAACTCGGTTTGGACTATGACATCATGGTCCACTGCCACAACGAGTACGATCTGGCCAGCGCCAAAGCAATCGCGAGGGTGGTCGAAGACATCCAGCCGAAGTGGTTCGAGGATCCACTGCCGCCGCAGTTCTCGGATAGCTGGGTGGCCTTGAAGCGCGAATGCCGGGTACCGCTCCTGACGGGTGAGAAGTGCGAGATGCCGCAGGGATTCTACCCGTTCTTGAAGGAACAGGCCGTCGACTATATCTACCCCGACATCGCGTTCTGCGGCGGCATCACCGCCTTTATGAAGATTGCCGCGACCGCCGCGCTTTTCCGCATTCCGGTGGCGACGCACAACGTGGGGGGCATCCATTTGACCATGTCGTGTATTCACGCCGGCCTCTCGATCATGGACTTCCTCACCAGTGAAGCGGCGATGACCGGCAGGGACGGTGGCGTCCTCGCCCTGGCCAGGAATCCGCCCGTGGTGAAGGACGGTTTCGCGGTGAAGCCCGAAGGGCCGGGACTCGGCGTAGAACTGAACGAGGAGGTCTTCCGGCAACGGCAGGGCGGGCGCGGCGGCGAGTTTCAAGACTGGGTGTAACCGCGCCCCCGTGTGTTCGGGCGTGCGAGACTGAGCCATTCTCCGCTTAGGGCCGTGGCGCAGGCACTCGTGCCTGTAGCGTCCCGACTCATCGGGACGCCTGCCGGACGTGCACCAAAGCTCGTCCCGATGAGTCGGGACGCAGCAGACTGAGAGTCCGCGCCACGTCGGCGTTGTGAGTTTATGCTTGCGTGGTTCCATAGCCTTGACAGCGGCCGCGAAACGGAATACGAGTTAGAGGCTAACGACGATCCTATGAGATACCTGACGTTTTCACTATTCGCGCTCGGCATCTACGCGCCGCTGGCGCATGCCGCCGGCGATTACGATACCTACGGCGGCTGGATGAAGCTCAAGGGCGAGAAGACCGGCTACTTCCACACCCAGCAGATTAATGGGCGGTGGTGGTTGGTGACTCCCGAAGGGAACGCGTTCTTCTCGAAGGGCGTCGATAACGTGAGCTACGCGCCCGAGTCCGACAATGCGCCCAAGGCGCCGGCCGATCCCGCGGCTTGGGCAAAAGCGGCGTCCCGGCAATTGCGCGAATGGAATTTCAACACGGCCGGGGCCTGGTCCGCCAGCCAACTCTATGACACCGGGATCGTCTACGCTCCCACTATCAGCATGGCGGCCGCGGTGCAGCGCGACGTGTGGCTCAAGGGCGGCGTGGTCGATTTCTTCAGCGCCGAATTTCGCGACGCCGCCGCACGGGTGGCAGAGAGAATGTGCGCCCCGCACGCCAAAGACCCATGGCTGCTCGGCTACTTCACCGACAACGAGCTTCGGTGGGGCAGAGACTGGCGGTCCGGAGAGAGCCTTCTGGAGGGCTATCTCAAAATGGCCGAAGCGTCCGCCGGGTTCCGCAAGGCGTCCGAGTTCATCAAGACGCGCGGCCGGACCGCCTCCCAGTTGACCGATGAGGACAAGAGCCTGTTTCTGGGGATGGTCGCGGCCGAGTACGGCCGAGTGACGCGTGAGGCGATCCGCCGGCACGACCCGAATCATCTGATCCTCGGCTGCCGGTTCGCGGGCTACCCAGGCGACGTGGTATTACAGGGAGTCGGGCCGTATTTCGATATCGTTTCGTTCCACAGCTACAATGCCACGGCCCCCGTCGAGCGGTTACAGCAGATCGCGAAGATCACCGGGAAGCCGACGATGGTCACCGAGTTCAGCTTCAAGGCGATGGACAGCGGCCTGCCGAACACGAAGGGCGCGGCACGGCCGGTAGCCACGCAGGAGGACCGGGCCAATGGGTTCGCCGCTTATGTCCAGGCCCTGGCGGCGCTCGCGAGCTGCGTGGGATTCCACTGGTTCGAGTACCGCGACGAGCCGAAAGAGGGCCGCCGGTTGGACGGGGAAAACAGCAACTACGGGGTCGTGCGGATCGATTTCACGCCTTGGGAAGTCCTCACCAGGCGTATGCAGCAGGTAAACGCCGGAATCGAAGCCCTGCACGCCAATGCGAGCGCTCAATAGCGCGGAAGAGAAGATAGCCGGTACTTTCCATGAAAATCCGAGCCTTTGTTCTGGTCTTGGCCACTGTCTTGTTGGCCGCCGATTCACCTCCGCGGATGCCGATCCCTAATAACTACGCCGACTCCATCCTTACGAGGTGGCTCAACAAGCCGGTCCTCGAATCGAAAATGCTGGATGACGCAGAGTCGCTGGACACCTGGAAGGTGGTAAACGTCGACCAGGCGAAAGGCGATATCACACTGACGGGGGAGCGCAAGGTCAGCGGCGCCAACTCCCTACGGCTGCGTTGCGCCACCGTTGGGGAGAAACCCGCGCCCGGCCGGTACTACGGCACGAGCACGGCCAGGCGGACCGTCGACGGCGAGGATTGGGCGGCCTGGAACCGCCTCTCCGCCTGGGTCTATGCCGACCTGCCCGGGTTCCGGGTGGTCTCGATGATCGTCACCTTTCACAACGAGGGGAAAGAGCGCGTACCCGACAGCTACAACAAGATGGGGGTGAACTACGTCATCCTCAAGAATCACGAGTGGAACCATGTGGTATGGGAGATCGCCAACCTGACCCGGGATAAAGTGACCGGCGTTGACTTCTCGTACCGCATGCAGGGCCACGAACCGGGCGCCTCCGACGCCGTGACGCTATACATCGATAAACTGGAACTCCAGAAAGTCAATGCGGATCACTACGAAGGGTGGGACGTGGCTCCCGGCCAGATCTCGTTCAGCCATTCGGGTTATCAGACGGGATCGCCCAAAACCGCCATTGCCAGCGACCTGAAGGCCGGCGAATTCGAGCTCGTCAACACCCGGACCCAGAAACCCGTGCTCACCAGGAAAGTGGCTCAGGTCGATTCACCGATCGGCCACTTTCAGGTCCTCGACTTTTCCGAGGTTCGCGAACCCGGGACCTACATGCTGCGCGCCGGCGACCGCGGCACGCGGCCTTTCCAAATCGGCGACGACGTCTGGAAATCCAGCCTTTGGAAGGCCATCAACTTCTTCTATGTGGAACGCTGCGGCTTCGCCATTCCGGGCGTACACGACGTTTGTCATCGGGACTGGCTGCTCAAGCACGGCGATAAGCAACTGGTGGTGAACGGCGGGTGGCACGATGCGGGAGACGTGTCGCAATCGCTAGGCAATACCGCCGAGGCTGCTTACTCCATGTTCAGCCTGGCCGAACGCATGCAGGCCAGACAGGAAGATCCGGAACTGCTGAACCGCTTGCTCGAAGAAGCGAAGTGGGGGCTGGACTGGCTCCTGAAGGTCACCTTCCACGACGGCTTCCGGCCCAATTTCTCTCAGATGGACCGCTGGACGGACGGCATTATCGGCAACCTCGACGATGTCTCGGCGCAGGCCGGCAATAACCCGGCGTCGAACCTCGCCGCAGCCGCCACCGAGGCTCTCGCCGCGCGCGTGCTCAAACCGTCGGACCCCATCCTGGCCGGCTACAGCCTGAAGCAGGCCGAGGAAGATTGGGGCTTCGCCATGGCCTCGATGACGGGCGGCGTGCGCGGCAGCGCCACCGAAACCGCGGGTCACGCCATAATCGCCGGACTGGAACTCTGGCAGGCTACCGGCAATCGGAAATACGCCGACAAATCCCTGGAACTCGCTAAGACCATTACCGATTCGCAGCAGCGCAGCCTTCTGCCGGGCCTGACGATTCCCCTGACCGGCTTCTTCTATACCGGCCCCGACAAAACCCGGATTCTCAGGTATCAGCACCCCAGCCATGAGGAAGCGCCCACGCTGGCGCTGGTTCGCTTGTGCGAACTGTTTCCCGACGACCCGAACTGGATGAAGTGGTATTCGGCCGTGACCCTGTACACCGAGTATTTCCAGAAGCCCATGGCCAGGCTCACCGAGCCCTACGGTATGCTGGCGAACTCCATTTTTAAGGATGATGAATACCTGCAACAGCCCGAACGCGGCGGCAACGGAGCCACGCGGGACGCCTTCCGGGAACAGGTGCTGAATGGGGTCAAGGTTGGCGACCACTATTACGTCCGGTTATTCCCGGTATGGTTCGAGTTCCGCGGCAACAACGGCACCATGCTGGCGGAGAACAAAGCCATCGCGGCGGCGGCCCATCTGCGCGGGAACCTGGAATTAGCCAACCTGGCGGAACGGAACCTGGAGTGGGTTGTGGGCCGGAATCCGTTCGTGGAGAGCCTGATGTGGGGCGAAGGGTACGACTATCCGCCGCAGTATACGGCGATGTCTGGCGATATCGTGGGCGCGCTGCCCGTCGGCATCCAAGCCCACCGGAATGCCGACGCGCCCTACTGGCCGACCGAAAACTGCCATAACTGGAAGGAAGTGTGGGTCCACCCGGTAGGCCGATGGATCTGGCTGATGCGCGACTTGTCCGGTCCGGCCGAGATGCAGGGTAATGCCCGGGTTCCCGTGCAGTTTCGCGAGGTGTCGTCCGGCCGCGTCTCGCGTGCAAATCCAGATCCTAAGACGGGCAGGTTCCATGCCACGCTTTCGGCGAGCGAGTACGAACTGACAGCCGGCGGGCAGAAACGCCTCGTGACAGTACTTCCAGGGGAGAGCTACTCCCTCCGGCTGGCTGCCGAAAACAGTTTAGATATGCGTGTCACAACTGGGCCTGCCACAGGGGGGGCTGCCACAGCGGGGGTTGTGACCATCCGCGTGGCTCTTTCGGGTAGTGGAGATCACACCATTGCCATACGAACGGATAATCTCTCCGCCGGGCCATCCAGCCGAAAGGTCACGCTCAGACCGGGGACACCGCAGACGGTCGAGTGGCAAGCCAGGCGCGAAACAGCCGATGCGCCGTGGGTTGCAGTGGTGATTCCGGACAACGATCTTTCCGATCGAAAAGAAGTCACGGGAAAATAGACTGTGGTGTTTTTCCGCGATTGGATATACAATACACCGCAGAGTATACTTTGGGGTCCGCGAAACGGAAAATCGGTGGAAGCCCGGCGGCCGTACCGCGCCATAGAACGCTTCCCCCCACTGAGAATCGCCGTTTACTTTCGATAGCGAAGCCGCTCGGCAAGGTCGCACTCGGTGTTACCCGAGTTAACGGTTTTCGGAGTTAGAGGTCTCTAAGACCCTAATTCCGGAGAATCACAACGTTAATGAGGTGAAGTGATGATTTCGTTCAGGTTCGCACTAGTCTCGCTCATGTTTGTCCCCGTGTTGCTGTTCGCCCAACTGGACCGAGGCTCGATCGTCGGAGCGGTAACCGATCAGACCGGCGCAGTCGTCCCCGAGGTGAAGCTTCAGGTGCGCAACGCCGCCACCGGAGCCGCCTACGCGGCCGTAAGCAATGACACCGGCCAATATTCGGTTCCCAACCTGCCGGCAGGGCCGTACACTATCACGTTCGAAGCCAACGGCTTTAAGAAGCTGGTACGCAGTAATCTGGAGGTGAGTGTCGCCGGCACGCTCCGGGCAGATGTCCGGTTGGAAGTCGGTGCGGTAACCGATTCGGTCGAGGTCTCCGCCGAGTCGGCGCGCCTGGCGACGGACTCTTCTACGCTCGGGACCTCTCTGACCGCGGCCGCGCTGACGGATTTGCCGCTGGATTTTAGCGGCACGCGCAATGCCGCCAGTTTCGCATTCAAAATCTCCCCCGGTGTTAGCGGCAGTGAGTGGACGAGCCACATCAATGGCTCGCAGTCGTACACCAAGGACACTCTGCTTGACGGCGCCAGCGTGACTACCTACATGGCTGGCGCATTCAGTCACGTGATGGTGTCCGTGGAAGCGATGCAGGAATTAAATGTCCAGAGCAATGGCCTGTCGGCCGAGTTCGGGCGTTCGCAGGGCGGCATCTTCAACTTCGGGATGAAATCCGGCGCGAACGAAATTCACGGCAGCGCTTACGGCGCCCTGCACAATGAGGCCTTGGATGCCAATACCTTCTCCAACAAAGCGCGCGGCGCACGTCGAGGCCAGGACCGGAAACAGAATTTCGCTTTCAGTTTTGGCGGCCCGGTCTACATTCCCAAGCTCTACAACGGCCATAACAAGACCTTCTTCTATGTGGCGTATGAGCGCTATCGCGAGCGCAGCCTGGGCTTTGGCTCGCCCAGCGTGACGCTGCCCCAGCCCGAATTCTACGATGGCGATTTCAGCCGCCTGCTTGGCAAAGTGCTTGCCTCGACGGATGCACTCGGCCGGCAGATGGCGACCGGCGCGGTATACGACCCGGCGACCTTCCGCCAGGTGGCCAACGGATCGTGGGTCGGCGACATGTTTCCGGGCAATGTCATTCCGAAGTCGCGCTTCAGCGCCGTTTCTCAGAAGTTAAACGCCATCTCGAAGGCTCATTACCTGCCCCAGGTGAAAGACCCATCCGGCCAATATCCCCTTACGAACAACGGATATTTCCCGCTCTCCACGCAGCCCATTACAGACCAGCATCTGTTATCCATCAAGGTGGACCAGATCATCAGTGACAAGCAGAAGCTCTCCGGGTCCTACAGCTACGATTACAAGCCTTGGGAGAACAACGACCAGGGCGGCATGTGGGACATCACCGACCAGTTTGGCGGCCCGCTCTCGAAGGCCCGCTGGCAGAAGACCATCGGCCAACTGGCGCGCCTGAACTACGACTACACGATCAACGCCCACATGCTGAATCACGTGACCGTGAACTACAATCGCTTCACCAATCCGTCGGTCAACACCAACGTGGGCACGGACGGCGCCGCGGCGATGGGCCTCAAGGGCCTGTCTACCACCGGATATCCCTATGTGAACTGGGGAAGCGGTCCGGTCGTCAGCCTGGCGCAGCCCGGCTATCCCGCGAACAACGTGGGCTACAACGTTTCGTGGGGCTTCATGGACACGTTCAACATCACGCGGGGCCGCCATTTCATGAAAATTGGCTTCGAAGCCCACGGCTACCAACTGAATTCGCACCAGGACGCCAATCCCACGTTCGGTTTCGCCTCTCGTTCCCCCGCGATTCCGAATGACCCGAGCGCCGGGACCTATACCGGCTTTTCGTTCGCCAGCTACCTGCTGGGCATCGTGGATAGCGCCAGTCTCTCGGACACCCCGGTTCTCGGTGGACGCCGCCGGTACTACGCCGGCTTCTTCCAGGACGATTTCAAGGTCAGCAGCCGGCTCAGCCTCCAACTCGGGCTGCGTTGGGACCATCAACCGCCAGCCAGTGAAGTCGTCGGGCGCATGGCGGTTTGGGATCCCACCATCACCGACCCGGCTACCGGTCTGCCCGGCGCCTATGCGTTCGGCGGCAACTGCAAGGGCTGCACGGGAAAGAATTACTTCGGCCACAATGAGTACAGGGACTGGGGCCCGCGCATCGGCTTCGCATGGCGGCCTTTCGAGAACCTCACCGTTCGCGGTGGATACGGGATCGTTTACAACCCGGACGCAGCCAACAATTACACCGCCACGAACGTGCAGACGTTCCCCTGGCTGGGCGCAAATCGCTACTCCAACGATCCCCTGGCGCCGTGGAGCGGCGTATTCAACTGGGACGGTGGACTTCCGAACGCCTATCAGCCGCCCAGCTTCAACGTCTCCTTCGCCGATACCACCAGCGGCGGGATGAGCTACATCGATCCACGCTACGGCAACAGCCCCTACATCCAGGAGTGGAACTTCAATATCCAGCGGGAATTGTTCAAGAAGACCTTCGTCGACGTAGGGTATGTGGGCACCAAGGCGACCGGCCTCTACGCCGGATTGACCCGCCTCAACCAGATTCCCTGGTCCGCGGTGCAGCAGTATGGAACCAACCTGAGCGCAACGATCAAGGCCCCGGCGGACGCCGCCAAGTACGGGATCGCTTACCCGTATGCCGGCTTCAACAATACCCTTGCCGCGGCTCTTCGCCAGTATCCGCAGATTTACGGCGCCGGCTCCTTCACCACCATCAACGGGACGGACGGCTTCTCCAGCTACAACTCTCTGCAAGTCACCGTAAACCGCCAGGTCACTCACGGCCTGCAGGCTTACGGCAACTGGGTGTGGTCCAAGGATATGAGCAATCTGAACGGTCCTCTCGATGTCAACAATCGTAAGAACGACCGGGCGGTGGAGAGCTTCGATCAACCGAACATGGTCAAGGCCTACGTCACCTACGAACTGCCCATAGGCAAGGGACACGCCCTGTTCGGCAATGCGACCGGCGTGCTCAACACTCTGGCGAAGGGCTGGTCTTTCGACGTCATTGCCAACTACTACAGCGGCACCCCGCTTGGTTTCAGCGGGACCAGCCCGATGACCGGATGGAACGGCGGAAGCAACCGGGCCAACGTCGCCGCCGGACCGCTGGTTCTCAGCACTTTCGATAAGAGTAAGTTCAACCTGATGGCTCCGAACGATCCCCACAACATGTACTTGCTGACATCCGCCATCACCGACCCGGGCCCCCTGCACATGCTCGGGACCAGCGCTGCCCGGTATACCCAGGCTCGCAACTTTGCGACCCGGAATGAAGATGTCGGCTTCCAGAAGATCAATTCGTTTGGGAAAGAAGGAAAGTACAGGTTCAAGCTGCGCATCGAATTGCTGAACGCGCTGAATCGCCACACCCTGGGCGGCATCAGCACCAGTCCCACCAGCACGAATTTCGGCCAGGTGACCAGCGTCAGCGGTAACCGCATCGGCC